>NZ_JAXBLY010000013.1:0-145962 GCF_033963925.1 Rossellomorea sp. YZS02
AGAAGAATTTACGCAAGAAAATTAAAAAAGGTGAATTTGAGCACGCTCAAATTCACCTTTTTTTCTATTAGAGACTAGTTTTGTCCCAGCCTCTTTTTTATAGTATTAAATTCGTTCGTTTAAAGACATGATGTTTACTACATTAATTGTAGGATTTGAGAGTTCACCGTTCTCTTTCTCCACTGGACCATGAACAATGCACTGTCCCTTTTTCAAGGATGAAAGAGCATTCTCCCACTGTTTTTTCTCATGCGGATCTTTAGACAAGCTACTAGCAATGTTAGATAGCTCTTGCTCAGGTGGTGAGAAATATACCTTCTGAGTTGCATTTTGAAGTCTTGCTAACTCACCTGCATCAAGCTGGGACTTCAGGAATTGAGTAGCGTACCATGCAGACCATCCGAACTTCCTTCCCTCCGTAAGAATCCGTGCTGAAGGTGATTTTTCAGTATGATCTAAGTTTTGGGCTTCATCCATAATGACAGGCATTGGTTGATTTTTATTACCATAGCGAACAGAGTAATTCCACAAATCCCAAAGTATAAACTCTGTAATCATTAATTGCACATCTCTTGGGAATCCAGTCAACTGGATAATATGAACTTCTCCATCACTTTTGATAATGTCATTCCATTTTAATGAATTATCATTATTAAATGGATTACGATCAATCAATGGTCTAATTTGAGACAAAGCTGTTTTGGCATAGCTACTACCATCTTCTTCAAGTAATTCTTTAAGTTTGACGAGGCTCATTCCTTCATCATATCGATCTAACCCATTTAATATAGCTTCATAAATGGCATTTTGTTGCTGAATACCTAATGTCTTATATACAGAAGAAAAAACACTCTTAATTCGTTCTGCTACATCAGTATTCGACTCAGGTAACTGAATTCCACCAATGTCTCGAACATTTTTCTCGAACGGATTGATAGGAAGCTTCTCACTATACACAATTTTGTGTTTAAGTTTATCCCCTAAGAAATCCACAAATTCTGGCTCAAGTTGGTTAGGTAAGAATCCTTCAGTGTAGTCTATAACGATGCTTGGAATACCAAGCTTTGATTTTTCAAGTAACAAACATTGCATAAAGTACGTTTTACCCTGACCAGATTTACCGGAAATCAATAAGTGTCTATTGGCTAAGCCATTATTTCCATATTCCCAGTAGATTTTTCGGTTAGAATTCTCTGGTTTACCTATAAGTATTCTCGCATCTTCTAAATCTACGGACGAACGAGGCTTATCTTCATCAAGAGATTCCTTTGTGGATTCTACATTTGAAGCGTTCTCTTGGTCTTCAGACTCAACTTCGTATCCAGGAACAGTTGATTCACCTTGATCTAACTCAGCTGTTGAATCTTCTGGACTTTTTTCTACTAAATCGTTTGAAGAGTCTTCCTGTACTTCCTCAGACTGTTCTTTGCGTTCAACGCTAGCTCCATCGATTTCTTTGGTGATAGCCTCCGGTACTACTTCATACTCACCTTTACCATCAACCAATGCTACGGGTTCACTCGTACTTTCAGGTGAGGATGAAGTTGAAATAGAATATGAATATCTAGTGGATAGCATGTCTTCCTTAACAAAATCATTTTCCTTATCTTGAATCCAATCTCGTAAATCTTTAATCGGACGAATCAGACCTTCATATCCATCTTTTTCAGTTAGATTTAAAAGAAGAACATTAGAATCAACTACAGCACTTCGGTGATAAACATTCTTCTGGAATGAGAGGATAGCGCCTTCACCTATAAATTCATCAAGCTTTGTAGATACAGTATATTGATCTTTTAATAATTTTTCTTTTATTTCACTGGATAAGAAATAGCCTTTATCATTCCAAAATTCACTTTGTTCTAATTTCTTAGAGTTAGAGATGAGTAATTGCGCAAAGAAGTTTCGGTAAAACTTCCCTGTAAATGTATCACCTACTTCACCAGTAAGTGTCTCTAATAAAAGTTTCTTTGTTTTCTCAACTTGGATTCTTGCCTTTTCTAAAACAGTCCCACTATTAATTCCAATCTTGACTTCTACAGGATAGAAATGAAGAGCCAAATCATTATTGTTATTTTCTAAACCAATTAGGAGAAGGTCATCACTGTGGCTACCTTTCACTCCTAAATTCTTAGCAGTAAACACTCCTTCAGTCTTATTTAGACTCACCGCTCCCGCAACCCTTAATACTTCTTCTAGAGAAATAGGGACCCAAAGTATATTAGGATGGTCTAGGTAAGAAACAGAGAATTTAATAGCTGATATAATACTTAACTTCTCCCGATCATAATGTCCCTTGCTACCAATGATTCGAAGTAACCATTCACCGTTAAAGGTATTGAATGCTTTAATCGTACTTAACACATTTTGATCTGTCCCTTCCACTTCTTTTTGTTTAAGGAACTCCTTAATGACTGCAAAGTACTGGTTAGACTTATCTGTTACTGTAATGGCATCATATCTACTCGATGATGAGTACTGGTCACTGTAGTGAATAACCACTAGGTTTCCATCATATTGATTAAAATACTCCAGATCAATGGTAGGATCTACAAACGTTACCCAATAAGAAGATTTGAAGATTTTTTCTAAATCTTCCTCATCCGTTGTCGTAGTCCTCGAGAAGATCGCTTCGCCTTTTCGATAGCTGTCGTTTCCACTATTCCTTAAATTCGCAGCAAGCTCATTCACAAAATAGGAAGTTAAGGTTAGATAGTTATCTTCCTCAATCGTATAAGACTTCACGCCAAATCCACTCTTATAGTTTTCTTCATCTTTCATGGAAGGTACACTTGAGTATAAGCCTTCAATTGCCACGCCTGAATCCATGTCACGCATAGGTTGAACAGCGAATTTCTCCTGAGCCTTCATCTTGAAAAAAGAAATGTGAGCGTATTTATAATCAGTAGTATCACTTTTCTTATAAAAGAACAGCTTTTCTCTGATTTTTCTTAGTACATCCTCTTTATCATAGTCATTACGTTTTATCTTAATATCAAATAATTCTACAACTGCATCCACTGAATCTGTACGGGCAAAAAGATCAAATGCTGATTCTGTTTCATCTTTTCTATATAGAGTAACTTCAATAGGTTTTAAATAATCGATTCCTTCTTTTTCAATTACATTTACCATCCATTGAAGAATACCCTTCAATACTTCATGATCATTTACGATGTTAATAATATTCAGCTGTAACGGAGCAAGTGATTGTTCAATAAATAAATATGAGAAATGCTCTTTAAATTGAGACATCTTGTCACTAACTACTTTAGCTAAAAATTGATTTGCATCTGAAACAGATACATTTTGAACTAATTTAAAGGTTAACCATTCTAAAGCAGCCTGTTGATGTTCTGATTTATATAATTTTTCATCTTCATCATATATATAAGGGAGCAGCGCATCCGGATGGAGACGGTTAAGTATACTGTTATCTACTTCTTTTGACTCCAATAAGTCATAAAACTTTAGTTTAAAAGCAACCATTAGTGGGTGAAATGGTGTTAAGTAAACCATTTCATTTGATTGAACCATACCTAGTTTAAATAGATCCATTCCCTTTTTTCCAGCTGGAGTTCCATTTCTGAAATCTTTAATCTCGTTCACATAGGCTGAAAGAAATTCTTTCGCCCTTGTCTCATAATCAGGAGTAACATAAGACAAGCTAGGGATTGAATTCCAGGTTTTAAAATACGTAATAAACCTACTATAGGCTTCTCTAAGGTCGTCACTTAATTTAAGATCTTCTTGTAAAAGCTGATCGGAATCAAATTTAGCGAATTTCATACCTTCTTCAACCCAAGTATCTTCCCAATGAAAATACTGTTTATATTCTGAGTGCATATAAAATTCACTGTTCTCAAGAACTAGTCTATTATTTTCTTTTATCCACTGTATATCCTGACCTTTTTCCCTAATAAGCCTCCAAAGTCTCTGACCATTTATAGGCATGGATTCCTGTAATTCGTTTTTAAGTAAGACTGGTACATGGACTTCGCCAAATGATAAGTTTATTTTCAGCTCATCTTCATCATTAAATGCTTCTGGAAGTGGCTTAATTGTCACTTGATTATCTTCTGAAATGTTGACCGATTGATCATGTTTTTCTACTTCTATAGTCTGTTTATCAAATCCTTGACCTAGGACGACTTGATCTCCCTCATACTGGAGACCAATAACTTTTTGAATAGGGTCTATCGTATAATTGGATTTAAACTTATCTAAATTGATAGGCTCTAAAGGCACTACAGCTATTAGGAAATCAGCACCTAATCCAGCTTTTTTATCATGTTTGTAAGTGAACCTTGTAAAGGTTACATTATTTTTTTCAACTCTAATGCTTACTTCAATATTGTTCTTTTTTACGTCAGCAGAACAAGAAGATTTGAATTGATTTTGAACGGTAAGATACTCGTTTGATAGACTCTTTATATCACCCGCAAACTGAAAATTTGCCTGCACCTTAATTTCAGGCAGTTGGTCAGGGTTAAAAATTATTAAGTGTCTTTTTCTCTTTCCTGCAGACGATTCTTTATGGGGTTTATTCCATATATTCAGCTTTTCATTTACTTTAATTGTTTGTAAATCGACTTTTTTCGTTCCAATACTTCTTTTATAGTCCTCATGAGCTTTATGAACTTGTGAATAGGATAGATTTATCCATTCAGAGTCCTTTAATTCTTTAACTCCTTTTGGAGAAAACCTTTTCTCTAACTCTTCATCCCCTAAACCTAGATCATGATACCTTCTGACAAAATCAAAAAGTTCACGATTTTCATTTAGCCTATTTTTCTGATCTTTCCCTTTAAAGGTTGCTAAATCGTCATCTTTGAATATGCCAAACTTATGATATTCTTGGTCTTCAATAGAGCCTCTCTCTAATGTATTAAAAATGTCTTCAAAGTCGAAGAGAGTAATTTGCTGAAATGACTGTTCTTTAATGAGGTTATCTAAATTGTCTTGTAAAATAATCTGATCAACCTTTTCAAGTCCGCTATTCTCTATTTTAATTTTTAGATTAGAGAAGATGGAATTAATATGAAGAGGCATCCCCTCTTTTTGAAGATCACTACTTCCTCCCTGGATAGAGTCCAGTTGCTCAGTTACTACACTAAGAAGCGCGGTTTGGTTCCACCCTCCCTTTTGCTCACCAACTAGATTTCTTAATGTAACTAAAAAATCAGGGGAAACATTTTTAGAGGTATGGGCAATAACCAATTTCACACCATTAAATGGTATAGAGAAAGTTTCATATTTGTCTCCTTGATTATGCTGGTACGAGAAAGTTTGGATATTAGTAATCTCTCTCAAAGAACTTATTAAATGACTTAGTTCCTTTTGATTATCTAATTGTAGGTAATATCTATTTCCGGGTTTAACAACGGTTGTTTTAAAGTAATCAATTAACGTAGAAACGATGTAATTATAAAATTGGTTTGACATACTGAGCATCACCACTATCACTTTTTTTATCGATAATATTCAAGTTATCGAATAGGTTCATCACTTCTTTTTTAGAATAACGATCCAGTGCTATTCCTCTCTTTTCAAATTCATGGAATAGTTCATTTAAAGGTATTCTTTTGTCTTTGACAGATACAGCTGTAATCAATAGCAAGAATTCATGTTTGATATTTAATACATTTCCTATACTTCCCCTACTCTTAACGAACTGGTCGGAAGCAAGGTCTTCAATATTCTTACCGAATTTATCAGCTACACTACTACTCGTTCCCTTTTGGAGACACGCAAATAACACCTTAAATGCTTCTGGCAGGGTTTCTGAGTTATCTTCAATGGTTATGTTTGTAAACGGTAGCTTTTTATATAAATTGATCCATTCCTTTAGTTCGAGTAGAAATTCCTGTTCAAAACTCACACCTTTATTTTTTATTCTTTCGTATAGAGTACTGTAAGGAATAAAATTCAAACGATCTTCCTTGTCTTCCTGAAAAACATTGTGACTTAAATGAGAAATCGTGTGGATATGCGGGAACAATTTCTTGGCATTTTCTTTAATAAACTTATATCCTAATATTTCGTCTGCTGCACTTCTCCGTTTACTAATTGCTTCCCACTCTAATGCAAAGTATAAAGGAGTGACTTCATCAAAATTTGCATTAGTGAATTGCTCAAACTTAAACAATAGTTGCATTGCATACATTAATGTATAGAAATGAGTCAACAAAGGAAACGATGCTAAGAAATAATCCTTATGCTTACTGAGAAAGATTAAATCTTCTTGGTAACACTTCACTAAAGGGGCAATTAGCTGTTGATATTGTCTTCTTTTCCCTTTTGCTTCTTTAAGACCATCCAATTGACTTAGTACTAACTCAGTCAAAATGTCTTCTGATTTTTTATTCATAAAGATTTCTTTGATCTCATTATTTTCTAATGCAAGTGTCTCACTCAAGAATTGTGCATATTTCTTAAATTCCCCTTCAAACCGTTCATTAGGGATGTAATTAAATAAATATGGGTGAATAGGTTTAATCTCATCTTCATTAGACAGATGTTGATTTAAAAAGCGAACGAAATCATAAGGAGCATCGCTATCATCTAGAAATTCTACTTTACTTGCAATATGCTCACTATATTTGTTTTGTTCATCGGTCGTAAACGTTTCAATTTCAGAATACGCATGGGAGTCTAATTCCAAAGATGAGTTAAAGCGAACAAACTCACCGAGAACCTGATTAAAATTCCCCTTAATGGCCCCCGTCCTCTTAGTTAAGAAGGGCAAAACATCAAGGACTTCTCCTACATCATGCTTGTTTTTTTTGATTAAATGTTTATTTAAATGTTCAATATAAAGATGACTCATCTCTTATTTCTCCCTTTCAAAGACGAAACGCTCAAAATCATCTTTCTTAATTTTGTAGAATTTCTTGTCATTTGGGTAATGAATTAGTAGCTCATTTCTTTTCTCTCCAAAGACCATTAATTTCTCTATAAACTCTACAAACTTGATTGCGTCTTCTATATCTTTTTTATTTGGGCGATACCCATCTTCCACTTTCATCATTAATTCATATAAGGGAAAGTCTATATCTAAAAATTCTTTTGTCTCATGATCACCCTTATGGTAACCCATTAAGATAGAAGATTTAAAAGAGTATAGAACATCCTCTGTACTTTGCTTAATATGAGTAACAGTAGGTCTCAGTACAAGCTTTTGAGCAATTCTGAACTTCTCATCTGGCTTATTAAGATAGATATACTCTCTCTTGGGCGACCCTTTCCAATTGAAAATGGCCGATTTTATTTCCCCATAAAAATTGATAATCTGTGCTTTTTCTCCTACATTAAAATAATAAAGATATTTCATAAAAGAAGTGTACATTGGATCCGTCAATTTAGCCGCAAATTGCTTATTTGTTAGTGATGCGATTCGAATAAATGTCTTGAAAAACAAATCAAAGGAATAGTTAGTTAGGTTTGTTTCCTGAGCCAGTGGTTTTAACCATTTTGCTGCTGTTTCAGAAACTATATTGTCTTCAATTAAATTCCCCCAATCGCTTAGGGTGTTAAGATCAATGACAATTTGATCTATATAAATAGACCTCTTATGAATCGGGTCTCCATAACTTAATGCTTTCAGAATGACAGATCTCTCTTTCCTATTAAAAAGTAGAGTAGGAACAGCATTTTTAAGCACCTCAAATTCAGACATAATGGCTGTTGTGCGAACATCATCTGGAATAATGATATCTGCAATGAAATTTAAAAATGCCCGTGCTGAGATAACTAATTTGTATTTTACAATGGCTTCGATTAAGAGATTTACAATTTGTTTCTGTACAAATTCATTCTGCAACATTCTGTAATTCTCGTGTGCCATAGTATTAAATTCTCTCTTCTCATCTTCTACAAGAGCTCTGTAAAAGGGGTTTTCTTCATGATTAGAGAAGATTTTTTCCATTAAAGTAAAATAAAAGCTCGAAGTTGGACCATCTTTTGTTAATTCATATGGATGGTAGTCACCAAAGCTTAGCAAATCGAAATTACCACTGGAGTAATGTGTAGTAATATTTGGTGAGAACAATTCACTCTCCTCTACCAAATCTCTTAGCTTTTGATAAGAGTATTCGTTATGCTTAGTATGGATAAAGTTGTGAAGAACCCCCATGTTAATGGCTAGTATTACTTTCTCACTGGTATCCTCTATATATTGATCAGAGAAGCTCTTCAAAACTTCTTCCAGTGTTTCCATCGCATTTTTCCCTGGAGAAAAGCTTTCAGTTGCATCATTATAAATGGTATATGCATCAATAAGGTGAGGTTTATTTTCCTTAAGATATGCTAGTAAGTGAGACTTACCATCCCCCACACTTCCACATAACAAAATTAAGTTCCCGTTTGATAGGCCATTTCTCCCTTCTAAAATATGTTCAAAATCTAACTGAATCTTCCGATCCACATGCATATAATTCTTAAAACGACTGAATTGATTTGCGTTCTCAATCGCTTCCTGTGAGGAGTCCTGTAGCCGTTTTAGCTTTCTTAATAGATAGCTCTCTCCTTCTCCAATCTTCTCATCAAACAAACTATTTTCCTTTACACTAAAAGGAGTAGTAGGCTGCTTTTCTTCTTGTTCTTCTCCTGGCACTAATTTTGGAAATCCATTAGAACCTAATAATTGCATGATTTTTTTCTGAACAAGATCTTCAATATTTGCTTCCTTTTTTGGAGGTTTAGGAGTTTCATATAGTGGTATTTTGATTTGTTTTACTGAATATACCTCAACAAACCAAACCGCAATATTGTACATTTCTTTATGTAATTTGAAAGCTACTGTTATATCGTTAAATCCACCATCATGAGCGGCTTTATTACCTGATAACCGAATCGTATCAAACGATTGTTGAACTTCCCTCTCGATGTATCCTCCACGAGTTAAATATGAAATTTTATCATAAAGCGAATTTACATAAGGAGCTTCAATCTCTTCAATCTTAAAAACCTCGTTTAATACCGCTTCTGCAAATAATCTACCTTTTACAATGGAGCTACTGGCATCTTCAAAAAGAAGTTCTTCCATTTTCTTTGCATTTTGAGCTGCAACAGGATTGATCTCATCTATAAAACTCAGGAAAAATTGTTCATCTGTACTCATTTCTCATCATCTCCGAAGTGTCTCTTTTGTAACAATTTTAACATACAACTGACAAAAAATTGATATCCCACCTTACTTTCCAGAAAATGTTTTATTAAATATACGAATAAAGGTTCGTATTTAATTGAAGATCACTTAATAAAGGTATATAATAATATCATAAAATTACGTACGTAAAATGGAGGTTGTACACATGGATGCGGCATTTAGTTATACTTTCCCTGCAATTAAGGGGATTCAGGCAGATAAGGAATATTATGTAGCAATGTGTCCATTAAGAATTATCCCTAAGATTTTCTTATTTGATGAGGACGAGATCCCACCAGAACATAGGGCTCAAAGGATTCTTAATAAAACCAGAATTCCTGAGATTACAAATTATATTGTAGAAAATAATCGTGATTATGTATTTTCTTCTTTAACAGCCTCTATTGATGGAGAGTTGGAATTTGTTCCTTTTGGACAGGACCCTTCTTCAAAAGATCTTGGCCAATTACGAGTTGCTTTAGATGCGCGCTTTTTAATCAATGATGGACAGCATCGGCGTGCCGCTATAGAAGAAGCATTAAAAATATCACCTGAAATAGGGTCTGAGACCATTTCCGTTGTGTTCTTTCATGATGAGGGATTAACAAAATCACAACAAATCTTCTCCGACCTAAATCGCCATGCTGTAAATACGACTTCTTCTATTGGTATTTTGTATGATCACCGTGATAAACTGGCACTCGTGACAAAAGAAATTGTTAAAGAAATTCCATTGTTGAAACGATATACAGACCGAGAAAGAGTATCTCTTTCTAAGAATTCACCTAAGATTTTAGCTCTAAATCATGTTTTTAATACAAATCTTAAGCTTCTAGGAAAAACGAAAGGCGATTCTATTTCTGATGATGATAAACAATTCTTGTTCGAATTCTGGCAAACCCTCACAGAAAGTATTGTTGAATGGAACGATGTTTTAAACAAAAAGCTTTCTCCTAGAGATTTAAGAGCAAACTTTATCGTTGGTCACGGAGTTTTCATTGAAGCTATTGGAGTGTTAGGTAAATATCTAAGGGAGTTCCATACCGAAGATTGGAAAAAACATTTACAAAAGTTGTCTTCAATAGACTGGAATCGTGCAAACACAGAGTTTTGGTTAGGAAGAGCGTTTAACCAGAATGGCAGAATCCAAAAGAACAACCATACCATCCAACTAACTACAAATAAAATTAAGACCTTACTAGGATTGCCACTTCTTGAACACGAGATGAACATAGAGAATAAATTTAAGCAAGGGGATCATTAAAATGAGCGAGGGAATTATTTCAAGTCTCTTAACTGAAGAAAAAACAGTCATAGATAAAGCAAAAGAACAAATTATTGACGTATACCTATCCGATGACAGACCATGGGTAGTTGGATATAGCGGAGGAAAAGACTCAACAGTAGTCGTACAACTTGTATTTGAAGCATTAAAAGAATTACCACCAGAGAAGCTTCACAAAAAAATATATGTGATCTCGTCAGATACTCTTGTAGAGACACCTCTGATTATTCAATCGATTAATCAGACATTACGGAAAGTGCAGGAAAAAGCATTAGACTTAGGTTTACCAATTGAAACACACAAAGTAAAACCAGTTGCGGAGCAATCTTTCTGGTATAACATTATTGGAAAAGGTTATCCATCTCCGAACCAGCAATTTCGTTGGTGTACGGATCGATTAAAAATTGATCCGGCCAATCAATTTATTACAGATAAAGTAAACTCTTTTGGTGAAGTCATCATGGTGTTAGGCGTACGAGAAGACGAAAGTGCTACAAGAGCCAATGTCATTCGTTCCCATACTGTTGAGGGAAAAGTTCTGATGCGTCACTCAACTTTATCGAATGCATATGTATACGCACCAATTAAAGCATTTGATTTAGATGATGTGTGGGATTACCTATTGAATAACCCTTCTCCATGGGGAGACGACAACTATGAGCTACATAGACTTTATCAAGACTCAAGCAGTGGAGAATGTCCATTAGTCGTAGATAAGACGGTTAAAGATACAGCAGGTTCTTGTGGTAATAGTCGCTTTGGTTGCTGGGTATGTACAGTGGTAAATGAAGATAAAGCACTTTCTGGATTTATTCAAACTGGGCATGACTGGATGAAGCCGTTATTAAACTTTAGAAACTGGTTATCTTCTATTAGAGATGATCGTACGATGAGAATGAAATATCGAAAACATGGTCAAATCTATTTTCGCGATATTCATGTGGAGGTGATTGATGGGAAAGAATATCATCACATTCCTAAAAAAGGTAGTAGACCGAAAGAATTCGTTGAAATCAATGATGAGAACTATATCATTGTAGAAAGAGATAACTTAAAAACGTATCTATCAGAACATGATATCGACCTAAGTACAGAGCAAGGACATAATATTCTTGTGACCTATATTGATGAAGACTCTAATGAAGAAAAGTATGCCCAACTTGGGCTTGGACCTTTTACAATGAAAGCTAGAAGAGAAATACTAGAAAGACTGTTAAAAACACAAAAACAATTACAGCATCCAGAAGATCCTAACTACGAACTTATTAAAGAAGAAGAATTAAAAGCCATTCGTAAGATCTGGTATAAAAATGGGGATTGGGAAGATCATGTTCCTCAAATCTTTAAATCTGCCATTGGTCATGACCTAGAGTGGGAAATTGATGATCGTCCTTTATTTAACAGTGATCAAATATCTGACCTTGAATTACTCTGCGATGAATATAAAGTGGACATTAAAGTCATTAAAAAGCTGTTATTTGTTGAAAAAGACTTTTCTGGATTAAAGGTTAGGCGAGGCTTAATGGAAGAAATGTCAAAAGTACTAAAACAAGATTATTTACACTTATAAGATTTCAAGGAGATAAACTATGTATCTTAAAAAAATTCATCTTACAAACATTGGTCCTTACCGAGGAATGCACACCATTGACCTATCAACTTCTTCCAGCAAAAACACGGTACTGATTGGTGGGGAAAATGGAGCTGGAAAGACAACATTATTAAATTCCATTAAGATGGGGCTATTCGGTTCATTTGCATTTGGTTATAAAACAGAGAATAAAGAGTACTTAAAAAAGGTAGATTCACTACTGAACTATTCAGCAAAAATGAATAATGAAAACAATTTCCGTTTAAAAATAGATTTTGAAGTCATTGACGACCTTACCAAAAAAGAATATTCCCTTTACAGATCTTGGCGTTACCAAAACGAAAATGTTAAAGAATCGCTTGATGTACTGCAAGATGGGAAATTTTTAAATGACTACGAAAGAGAAGTCTTTCAATCAAAATTAAAAGAAATTATGCCTCCTCACTTGTTAGATCTATGCTTATTTGACGGAGAAGAAATCTCTAGAATTATTAATAACAATCTCCTATCAAGTTATATTGAGAAACTGACCAATGTTCTCTTTAACCTAGACTTATTTGAAGTAATGGAGAAAGATTTAGATCAGTACAGTCAACAAAGTGCACGTATAGCTTCTTTAAATGACCAAGAAAAAGAACTAATTAACTTAAAAGAAACAAAGAGTAGTTACCAAAATAACATAATGGAATTTCAAAAAAAGATAGACGACCTCTCTCTACAGCGACAAACGGTCGAAGAGGATTATGAAAGAATTAAAAGTGATTTTGAAATCCATGGCGGATTAGTTCGAGATCAAAGAGAAAGCATTAATCAAAGCATAGTAGGATTAGAAAATGACAGGAAGCAAAACCAGGAGCTTCTAAAGAATTTTGTAGCTAGCACTCTTCCATTCTACTTGGCTAAAGATCTTGTAAAAGAAACGCGGGAACAATTAATAAACGAAGAAAAATTCCAACTGTTCTCTTCTTTAGACGAGAAATTAACAAGTGATAAAATTAAGAGTATTCTTAAGCAGCTGGAACTTACACCAAATGAGAATTTAGAAAATGTTCTTAGACAAGAAGTTCTCTCAACCGTGAATCCTTCTGAATCAACTGGTCTTATTCATGGTGCATCATTCTCTGAAGGAAACCAGGTTGAAAACATTTTTCAAGAAGTTCAAACTAATAAATTGGATTCTTACATTAGCGTGATTGATGAAAATAAAGCTAAACTTAAAGAAATTCAAGAATTAAGAGGAAAACTTAAAATTAATGATTCTTCATCTGAGTTTAGTGGAATGGTTTCTGACATGGAAAAATACAATAGTCAACTCCACTCAATTAATCAGGAGATTGAAGCATCGCAAAATGCCTTAGTAGAATTACAGACTCAACTAGATAAAGTGAATTCTTCTATAGAAACAATTGAATTCAAGTTTAGAGATCAAGAAAAGAGTAGAAACTCATTCGTTGAATCTCAAAAGATTATCTCGTTAAGTCAAAAATTCAGGAAGCTTCAACTACAAAAGAAATTGCAAGAAGTTCAAATGGAAGCATTACGTATGCTGAATAAATTAATGAGAAAACGTAATTATATTGCTTCTATTAAAATTGATTCATCCACTTTTGAAGTAAGTCTCTATGACCAAAATAATGAAGCAATGGAGAAATCCACCCTCTCTGCGGGAGAAAAAGAAATACTGTTATTATCGATCATCTGGGCAATTTTTAAATGTTCGGGCAGAAATGTACCTTTCATATTTGATACATTACTAGGTAGACTGGATCGCTCACATAAACAAAGTATACTAACTCATTATATTCCGAATTGTGGCCGACAAGCGATTGTACTCTCAACTGATTCAGAGATCGATGAATCAACCTATAATCTACTGCACAACTATACGGCTAAGGAATATACACTCGACTTCGATGTAAACAACAAAGAGACAACTATACTAAATGATTACTTTTCTTTTAAAGGAATGGAGGTTAACCAATGAATTTTAGAATAAAAACGTCCAAGAACACTGGAGAGATCTTAAAGACCCTTCAATCCTCTACGGGGCTAACTTGGAATATATTATCTAGAATTGCGGTAGGTTTATCTCTAAGTATTCCTGAAGTTCCTGAAATGGTCCAGGATAAAAGTGGTGTAGATATTCATCGTAATGCTATGACTGGAGAACATGATTATGTCTTCAAAGCAATCATTCGCCAGCATGCTCAACAAAATCTAACTGATGAAGAATATTTCCCTGACTATTTTAATGCACATTTAGAGCGCGGAATTAAACTACTTGAAAATGAATATCGCCATGCAGGTAACTATGATAAATTGCTAAATAATTTATTTAAAATAGATGCATAAAGGGGTTAATCCATATGTTATATCTAGATAACAGTGCCACTACTCCTCTCTTACCAGAAGTTAAAGAGGCTATGCTTCCGTACTTACTTGAGGAATTTGGTAACCCCTCAAGTAAGTACTATTCTTTTGCCGTAAATGCAAAAGACGCTGTTGAAAATGCCAGAAATAATGTTGCGTTACTATTAGGAAGTAAGCCGGAAGAATTAACTTTCACTAGTGGTTCGACTGAGACTAATAACATGGTTTTAAAAGGCGTTGCAGATTATTATCGGTCAAAGGGCAAACACATTATTACCTCAAAAACCGAACACCCTTCCGTTCTAGATACGTGTGAATATTTAGAACAGAAAGGATTCGAAATAACTTATCTTGATGTTGATGGTTATGGACGGGTCTCTTGTGAAGATTTAGAAGAAGCTCTGAGAGAGGATACTATACTTGTATCTATTATGTGGGGAAATAATGAACTTGGGTCATTAAACCCGATTAAAACAATCTCAGAATTTTGCGTTGATAAAGGGGTATTATTTCATACAGATGCTACTCAAGTTATAGGTAAAGTTGATCTTAATCTTGAGAACTACCCTGGTATATCTTTCTTGTCTTGCTCAGCTCATAAGTTTCACGGACCTAAAGGAACTGGAGTTGCCTACATCAGACGAGATGAGTATAGTATTTCTACTCCTTTAACCCCTCTTATTCATGGCGGTGGACAGGAACAAGGCATCAGAAGTGGTACACTTGCTGTCCATAATATTGTTGGGATGGGAAAAGCAGCAGAACTAGCTTATCAATCTCTACAAGAGAATATCAATAAATTGAATCGATTAGAAGAAACACTAAGAGATATACTTTTAGAAAAATTTAAGACTGTTATTTCTTTTAATAACGATAAAAAAGATAAAATCCCTGGAATCTTGAGTGTGCAATTTAAGGGATTGAACAATGAGATCCTTGTTAAGAAACTTTCACCGGTTATGGCTGTATCTACAGGATCTGCTTGTAGTTCGAGTAAACCTAGTCATGTACTTGCTGCGATTGGTTTGACGATTGATGAGGTTAGGAATACTATTCGGTTTTCTTTGTCACACCTAATTATTGAAGATGACTTATTAGTCTTTAAATCCCTTTAGGAAGTCCAAAATATTAAGAGCCTTTCAAAAATTAATTGAATTGGCTCTTAATATTTTGCCTATTACTTCATTAGTTCTTTCTTCACTATCCTCTTAGCTTTTATATATGCAATCACTTCAAGAAGTTCATCTTGACTCACTTCTATTTCGTCCACAGTTATAAAGAATTGGTCCTTTATTAATTCTTCATTTAGATTTATGCCAATTTTCTCCTCGACTCCATAAATTAGAAATTCCAAAGAAATGTTAAAAAATTCTGCTATTCTCTTTAAGTGATTAATGCTAGGTTCTTTTTTTCCAAGCTCATAACTCCAAATAATTCCTTTAGTCAGATTTATCTTATTTGCAAACTCATCTAGAGTTAGGTCACTTTTTTCTCTTATTTCTTTCAATCTAGCTCCTATAGTCTCCATTTCTCTCCCCCTCAGTGTTTCTGACAACCCTTTACTCTCAGTGAACTTCTTTTACTTCATGTTCTATTCACGAATGAATTCTTTTCTCTATCTCTCTGAAAATAGGTCTATTAATGGGGCACTACACAATTTGAACCCTCAAATGAATTAATCTTTTACCTCAATCAGGAACACCTTCTCCTGGAATCCCCCACGTTTCTCAGCCTTATCTTTCCGTACTGCTTCTACTTCTTCAATAGTAGATCCATGCTGCTTAGACAAAGACCTGACAACCTCCAAGAGATCAGCAAGCTCTTCCACAGCTTCTCCATCCGTTTCCGCCACACAGTATTCATCAAGTTCCTCATAAGCTTTTTCTTTTAAGTACTTTATGTAGTCTTCATCGTTGAGGATCTTTGTTGAAAATTCCTTACCTTTATTTTCAATGATTTTTGGGATTTTATCCCGTACTAACTTGTTGTAGGTCGGCATGTTGTGACCTCCTATTGATTGTATTATCTATATTTTAACATTTTATTAAGTAGTTCATTACGCGAAGATCGTACCTCCAGTCCATTTCTTACTTTTTTCATTCACCTTTTAGTCATCTTCATAAGTGATTCATACGAAAATGAACGGAGGCAAAAATAATTCATTAGTTTTTTACATATTTTTCAATAATCCAACTACCTGTTCGTCGTGTGTGATTCCCCCCGATTTGATAATGGGTTTAAAAAGGGGAGAATTCTTTGGTAAAAGAAGAAAATAAGCCTTTTGCGAAGACACTGGGACAACTATTGAAACGGGGAAGATATGAACGTGGAATGACACAGGCAGAGTTTGCCTGGACGATTCACATGTCAGAGGAAGGCTACGGGATGATTGAACGCGGAAAAAGAATACCAAGTGCACTCACACTGAATAGCATACATAATAATACAGGAATTAGTATCGACAGAATTTTTCAGGAAATTGGTAAAATAGAAAAAGAAAAGAAACTCAAAGAGGATTAACTTGGTAGTTTAAATGGGGGGATTACCATCGAGAAACAAGAATTCATTCTATTAAAAGGGAAGCAAACATACAATTTCATGATTGTGGGCTTTACCCGAGAACATAGTTATGGGAAGATATATTTTACAGATGATAATAGAAGGACTTCTATATATAGAGGTTCGGTTGTAAAGGAAGTTATTAAGTTAGCTAAGAGAGAAAGCCGCAACTTACGTCGGGAGTAAGCTACGGCTTTCTTATTTTTTTATAGAGTGCTTACTTTCATTTTAAGACGCTCTTTCAATACCTCTACCGTTAAATACACTCCATTCTCTTTCCTATGAAGCATCGCATGACAATTCGGACACACAGGTATAAGATCCTCTATCGGATTCACCTGATAATCCTTTTGAATTTCGTGTAGAGGTGTAATATGGTGTACGTGGATGAACTCTCTCCCCACTTCCCCATAAGTATTTTTGAAGTTCATCTTACATACCTGGCACTCGGCACCATAATGATCTATGCATTGCTTGCGCGCAAGTGGATTGCGTTCATATGAATTAATCGTAATCGTTCTCTGTTCCCCTTCCCACATTTCCGGCACTTCGTCAGGATAAACCTCAGTTGATAAATCCTTTTGAAAGTATGACATAATGTAGTCAAGGAGCTCACCGGTAAGTTTCATGGAGCCCTGGATTTTGCCTTTCAACCCATGCTCCCTTAATCGATAAAGTGATAAGCCATCCGTATCAACCACATCCACCAAGCGGACACGCGTCTTGTCTCCACCAATGGATTGATCATACTTCTCTTGATCTACCCAGAACGACTGATCATAGATCGTATCATCCGTTTGAACCAATCCCTCTATTACTTCCACCTTATACCTGACCTTTTTGACACTCCCTGAAACATACAAAAATAAGATATCACCATTTTCATAGTTGAATGAACGTTTCCAGTCAAGGTTTTCAAATTGGACGAATGCCCTTTCCAAGTCATATTCGTTTGGATTCGCCGGTACCAACCAGATACGGCGGGCATTCTTATGGTCCCTTTCTTCTAACTCCTGGCGACGATTAGCAGCAATCTCTGGTGGCGCTATAAAACGATATTCGTTTCCTTCGAAATGGTAGGGAATATTATAAACATATCCCCTCTCGATTGGATCATAGCATTTTGACTTCTTTATATTGAGATAATCAGCAAGGTAGCCTGCAGCTTCTTGAATATTAGTAGCTTCATATAATAGTTGATCATTTTTGCTGATAGTGATGGGAGTGGGCATTGGTTGCCTCCTTAATTATTCTGAACTTAATAGCGGTTAAAATTTCCATAAATATGTACGATACTAAGTATATCAAACCATCAAGGAGAAATTCATGCTATTATTTTTAAACATTTTAAAGAAGAAGAGTGAGTCTAAACCAAAACAAGCTACTATTACTTCATCACCAAAACCAAAAAGAACCAATGAACAAATCGCTGTAAGAAAAGGAGAACTGGGAGAATACAAAATTGATATCCAACTAGATCAACTGCCTAAGACGTACCGCCACCTAAGCGATCTCCTTATATCCAATCCAAAAGCGAAGTCCGGCTATTCACAAATTGACCATGTGGTGATCACTCCATACGCAATCTTTACTATTGAAACGAAAAACTATCAAGGTACCATCTATGGCGGGAAAGATCGAAGTACGTGGCTGGTCAATGGGAAGTTCAAAATGATGAACCCTTTTGTACAAAACTATGGGCACATTAAAGCACTTTCTTCATTAATTGATAAGAAGTACCATGAATGGTTTGTCTCCATGGTTTCTTTTACAAAGCGATCTACTTTTAAAGTGGATTCGGATTATCGTAAGATCGCTTCTAATGAATTGATTGTGTATGACATTGAGTTGTCGGAGTTTATTCATCGGAAAGTATCGGTGTTGAAGATGCAGCATAAAGAACCACTTTTAAGTGAGAGTGATATTTCGTCCATTCATCGAACCTTTCTAAATGCCAATATCCCTGACCTAACCGTTAGAGAAGAACATACAAGAGCATTAAATGACCAAAAGAACAGCCCTCGACCTAATTGTGTTGTTTGCCATAACCCGGTTTCTGATAAAGTTATGTCGTATTGTTTACAACATCATAGATTTCAAGGGAAGATTTATTGCTACGAACATCAGAAGAGTGTGAAGTAACTCTAACATTTTAAAGTAACAAGACTACAGAATCCCCCACTCCCACTGTGATAACTATACATACAACACCAACATGGAAAAGAGAAACAAATGTTCCAAAAAATTCAAACCACACTACTACTCATCACATTAATCATCATGGCCATCGTCATCTTCAGACAGAACGTATTACTCACCGAGCAAAATCACTTAATCAGTACTCTTGAAGTGCGAATAGAAGATCTGGATGATGCGATTGTTGAACAGATCATACCGGCACTTGAGGATGAAGAACAATAGGAGTGAATGTAATGGAAGTCATCTTCTTAGCTTTTGTCGGGCTGATCGTAGCCGGAGCAATCTTGTATTCTATTATTTGGCGAGCTGTTCGACATGGGATTAATCGATCTCTTATCGGGACGTTTTTTGAAGAAAAGCATGGAATGAAAGAAATTGAGGGGGATGAGGATTTGTTTGATCAGTAATAGAAAGGCTATGATGTTCCCAATCTACACGTACAGTCATATTTTATGAAAAGAAATGGAAATGAGGAGGGAAATCATTTGAAAGGAACAGTAAAATGGATAACCGCCTTGTCACTCATCTTTCTGCTCACCTCTTGCAGCGACAAAACAACCACCAGCACCGAAAATGTTCAGGAACACAATCTGTTAATCTTCGAGAACCACCATACCACCACTATGCTTCAGTTCGAGTTGATCTTGAAAAGCTTACTGAACGATGACACTTCGTCTGATTACACACGAGGTATGATCGATCAGTATGATGCGAGTAATCATAGAGTGATTGCTTATACGAGTTTGAATAAGATTGTCATAGAGGAATACCAGAAGGACCATCTTCTAGAGCTTTATGATCGTATGCAGGATTTCGTGTCAGATGTAGATCCTGATGATGTGGATGAAGAAAGAATAAACCATTTGATTCCACTTGTTGAAGAAGCAAGGAGTATGGATGTTATGAAGAAGAATGAGGATGATACTGTTAAGGAATTGAATGAATGGCTGGGTAAATGATTTGATGCCAGAGATAATGCGTAACACTTTTACACTAGCCAAATATACGGTGACTAATTAGATTAGGAGTTGTAAAAAATTGTCACCTCAAATCCATTTGACGGTGCTTACGGTATCTGCACTGATCTTAGTGATAGTACTATTCGCTGGGGGTTCAAATTTAAAGGGTGTAGGAATCTCTACATCTACTGTTCAATTTATCGTTAATTCTGTCCTCTTTTACTTTATTATTTGGGGCTGATGACGAGGGTAAATAAAACACAGCGATTCTGGGTAGAATCGCTGTTCTCTTTTGGAGTAAGTTATATTAAAAAGTTTCTTGAAATTGCTTTCAACTTATAACGAGATTGTCTTCTGTTTTCCTAACAGATCATATTTTCAACAGAAAGGAGAGAAACAACAATGAACTTCTTACTTTGGACTGCCGTTAGTTTCTTTATCATCGGTTTTAGTGTACTTGCTTTATTAAAAAGAAAAAGAAATCATAGAATGGAACCAACGATTTGGTTTATACTTGGAACGACGGCATGGGGTGTAACGAGCATCATGCTTTTTGCTTGGTGGTTTACGACAATCTAGAAAGGTGTGTCTGAAATGAAATACATAATCGGCATGTATGTGGTGATGGCCATGATGGTATGTGTGACGTTTATCAGTGGATATCTATTAAATGGAGAGTATTGGGCGATTGCGAGCTGGCTGATTACCGCTTTGTTTTTCTTTGGTACTTTATTTTACATTAATGCTAGATACATATTTTCGAAGAATAAGGGTGAAAGCTAAGAGGAAGCACGGGAAACGTCCCGGTGCTTCTTCTTCCATAGGTCACTATTCCAACCCCTATGAATACATATGAAGGGGAGGAGGAATGACCAGAATGATTCTTAAGATGATCGATTTGAGTTTAATGGCTGAACACCTGCCCGTTCATAAAGCAGAACTGGATAAGTTAGCCTCGTATATATGTACCATTCAAGACTCGGAAATCAAGCAGGCCGCCACGGAACAGTACATGATGATGCAAAACCATGTGAAAGTCATGATTGCCCTTATGGATCCTGTTCAAAATGAAACGATTAGTATTGAGGATCTCCATAAATGGGAACCTGTTTCATTTAACTGCCAACAAAACAGTATAGGCATGAGTCAGGAGAATATCCTAAAAGAACTGGCCACTAGTGCCAAATCGATGGCGAACAATAATTTCAACTCTGCGTTACGAATGAAAGCTGAAAATGTCCGCACGATTCATACTCATATGGCCCTGCAACAAATGACAATGCTTAACCGTTACAATGCCCTACTAAATAAATTCGGTAAAGATACCGCTCCTGTAAGTTCGCGAAAAGAGCAGGAAGAAACGATGGAGACATTTCAAAAGATGTTTAACCTTTGAAGGAAGCACGGGGACGGTTCCCGTGCTTCTTTAAAACGTCGCCGTATTAGACTGATCCGCCTTCACACAATCAATAGCAATCACAAGGGCCAGGATCACCGACTCCAACTCTTCCTCCAGGATCTGTACCCTGTAGCTGTCACCCCAACTGAACCATTCCTTCCCCACTTCGCCTACGACTCTTCCCTTGTGCAGCACGTGAAAGTTCATATCCATCCAGTTTCCCTCTACTTCAATGCCTGCCGCATCAATGGAATACTTGGCTTTCAGGAAGGACAATTCCTTCTTGATCGTCACGACCTCTTCACCATTCACTTCAACAAAGAACGTCGGCAGAAAGCTCAGTACCTTTTTGGTGATCAGGGCGACTTCTTCCCTGTCCTGATTCATGATGGAGAATGTCTTCGGAACTTTCATAAAGCTTCCCTCGACATAATAGGCGTCCTTCTCGTCCTGGTCCTTTACCGTAAATTTCTCGCTGAGACTGAACACTTTTTGTTTAATGTATAGCTGTTTCATCCTATTACCCTCCATTTTACTTCTTTCCTTTATATACGAATGAGACGGGGTGAAGTTCCAAGTTTTCACTGTTGCACATAAAAAAAGCCATCCCTTCACGAAAGGAATGGCTCTTACTCTCTTTATCTCTCACACGCCCAGCCGTCTTTATCCCGATCATGTTTCGATGCATATGCAGGATGATCGGAAGGGACTCCATCCGGATAGACTTTTCTCAGTTCGGTACAATTTTGATAGAATTCTTGTTGCGGGGCAGCTGCCGGTTCTTCTGTTGTGGCAGTGCTCGTGCTGGAACTGGATTTCGGTGTGGATGCTGTCGTTGTTTTCTTTTCTTTATTAGAATCCAGGTCCCCTTTGGTCGTTCCATTTTCACCGTAAGCCCACAGGCCCGTTTCGTTCTCTCTTGCTTCCCGGGCAAATTTCACGAAGTAGTCGCTGTATTTGACATCCGGGTTGTAGGTGGACGGCTCAGCATATCCATTTAACACGAGGTCTGCATTAAACATCTTCGTCCGGATTTCTTCTTCGTCCATGTCATCCTTAGGGATTTCAAGCCAGATCAGGCGCAGAGAACGGTTGTACCGGTCCGTTTCGGACACATCTTTTTGGAGCCAGACCGTTTTGCCTTCCAACTTTTCGGTCGTGTAATTACTTGCCTCTTTTCCGTATTCTTCTGTTCTCGTTGTGGACTCAGGGGTGTTGACGCCGATCAATCGTACTTTTCTTCCATCCTTTAATTCGACTGTATCACCGTCTACCACTCGGGTAACCAGTACTTCTTCCAGTCCGGAAGTGTAGGCAAGCTCCTGTTGCTCTTGCTCAACTTCCGCTTTTTCCTTTTCTTCTTCCTTGGCTTTCTTCGCTTCTTCCGCTTTCTTTTCTTCGTCTGCCTTCGCCTGTTGATCGGCTTCTTTCTCAGCCTTTTCAGTAGCTGCTGTATCCACTTGATCTGATGGAGCTGAACAGCCCCCGATCATGACACCTAGAATTCCAATCGTGATCAGCCCGCTTGAAAACGCCCTTCTGCCTTTTCTCTTTTGAACAGTTTGGTATAAACCTAACACCACGATCAATAATCCAACCCATGCTGCTGGCGTTATCATCGCCATGAACAAGGTGAAAACGATGGCAATGGCAGCTAAGATCATAGGTAATCCCTTCATTTCAGCACCTCATCATATTTTTCATTAAGTTTGTCAATCCTGTCTGAATGACTGCACCATTTTAACAGATTTGTATGTTAATTGTATTATAAAAATCGCTTATTTATCAGATAATATCGCGATTTAGTGAAGGTTTTTCTATGCAAGCTAAAAAATGAGCAGAAGCTGCGGCGCTTCTGCTCTATTTTTATTGCAAACGAAGCCAGGGGGACAGGTCCCTTGGCTCCTAACGTCCTAACACTCTCCCAATCATCAACTCCATAAACGAAGAAACTTCATCCTCACCGAGCTCTCCGCAAATCCAATCAAACTCACTTTCCAATAAACTCGCAATCTTCCTCGCCGCTTCCCCATGACGGGACGGCGTCATTTTCTCATAAATCTCCACCACCTGATCTTGCAAGTCCTGAGGCAAATCCCTATGAATCGTTTTCAACCCAAGAACTGCCCGCTCCCTCGCATACCGGGAAAGCAAAATGGTTGTCACATTCCTCATACAATGCCGCAGCATTTCCACCGCCCACGTATCATTCCCTCTCGCCGCTGCTTTCTCATGCTGAAACAGGAACCATGGCGCATCCAGCACGTTTTCGATGAATTGTTCCTTTGATAGTGAGAGATTTTGAGTAGATTGATATTTTTCCATCAGATCGTCCGGATCATATAACACCGTAAAGAAATCCTTCTCCTGAAACGTCTTCTCCGTTACCGTGAAAAGATCGATATGCAGCCAGTCTTCATAAATGGCAATGATCTGCGGTGCGATGATGAAGATGTCATCGTAGAAGATAAGGTCCTTATACGCCTTCAGATGATCGAGGCGCCGTGTCAGGAATTCCTTTTCCTCCCCTTCTGCAACCAGGCAGTACAGGTCGACATCCGAGTGTTCATCGTGTTCCTTCCGCCCCATGGATCCTTTCAGGAACACACTCCGGACACTGTGATCTTTTTTCAGACTCTCCAATACCTTCTCAACCGCTTTTTCTTGTCTCATGCCCATGTCCCCCTATGTAAAAAATGGATATTACGCCATTGTACCAATTTTGGCATAAAAAAACAGCCATTCCGTTGAAGAATAACTGTTTATTCACGATTACCTATGCTTTAGTCGATATAAAAGAGAAGCTGGGGGACAGTTCTGCTGCTTCCACCAAAGAAAAAAGAAATACGGGAACCGCCCCGCGCCTCACTTCTCCCGATTCATCCACTCCTCAAGCGTCATCATCTCAAACGCTTCTTCATGATCCAATCGCAATGGAGCGATGAATTCAAGGGAATTTCCGTCGGGGGCATCAAAATACAGACAAGCGTGTGCCTGGGGATTGTTTGGTAAGACGATTGGCTGCCGTTCCGGTGAAAATCCGAACGCTTCCCGCACCTCGACTCCTCTCTCTTTTAACCATGCCTTCGCCTCTATCATATCCTCCGGTTCAACATGAAAGGCGATATGCCGGATGGAAGCATGATACGGAATATTCACTTGATCCGCCTCCCACAACCCAAGCCAACTCTTCCCTTTCTCAATCCAGACAAAGGAAACCTTCTCACTCTCATACGCCAGTTCCAAACCGAGCTTCTGATAGAAATCGATGGACTGCTTCCTATCACTTACAGGTAAATGTGCTTCATATAATCCTTTAATCATGATGGTACCTCCTTTTTCTCCATCTTAGTACTCTTCAAAGAAAAGTGGCTCAGGTATTCGTTCGAATGATCTTTAAGACTTTTGATTGAAAAAGTAAGGTGAAAGCATAGGAACGATTCAGCTGCTTCCACCTCATAGAAAAAAGAAGCAAGGGACCCCCCCTGCTTCCTTTACTCATTACTTCAAACTCTCCGATAACTCCGTAAAAATAACACCCAGAGCATACGCACCAGCATCCGGATGCCCCATACTTCGTTCCCCTACCGTACCCGCACGTCCCATACGTGCAACGATATCCTTGGTTTTTTCCGCTCCTTCAACAGCAGCGTCCGCTCCTTTTTGGAAGGCGGTCTTGAAGTCATCACCGTCTGCGGCACTTCGGGACCAGGAATCGGCACATGGAACGAGGGCATCCACAAGGGTTTTGTCGCCAACCTCTGCTCCCCTTCCGAAGGATCGTTCGCCAGTATCCTGGATTCCTTTCACAGCGGCCTGCAGCATATCCGCGAATTCTTCCACAGTCAGTTCCATTCGTTCCTCTGCCGCTTTCCCTGCAGCCCGGAAGGCAGATCCCCATATTGGACCGGATGCACCACCGCAATATTCCATGATGACCATGGAGCTTGCATCCAGGAAGCTTCCGATCGTCAGATTCTCTTGTCTCAGGATGTCTTTCCACTCCCGTTTCAATTGCTTGAAGCCCTTCGAGACGCTCATTCCGAAATCCCCGTCTCCTGCATGGGAATCCAATTCACAGAATGGTTTCTCATTTTTAATGATGGTGTCGCTCATTTTATCCACCAGGTAGATGATGTTTTCAAGTGTTGCTCTATCATTTTTAATCACAGCGTGTTCTTCCGATGTTTCCACTTCGAAGGAGACGGGTTTCGCTTCCTCATCCTCCTCGAGGTCGATGTACTCCACACCCGGCACCGGTCCGTCGACTCGGAACGCAGGCGCTGTACTTTCCTTTGACAGCAATGTTTTCAACTCTTCGTCCAGCTTCATCACGGTCAGGGAAACACCTGCCATATCAAGGCTGGTCATGTAGTTGCCAACGAAAGCACGATTGATCGCAATCTTTTTTTCTGACAGAATTCGGGTAACGCTATTGTTAATAAGGTAGAGCTCCTGAAGCGGTGTCCCTCCAAATCCATTTACGAGAATCGCCACATCAGAAGAAGCCCCTTCTTCCATCTTCAGATCCTTCAGAAGGTCGTTGACCATCCGCTCTGCCAATTCGTCAGCCGACGCCATTTTTTCCCGTCTTGTTCCCGGTTCACCGTGGATCCCGACACCATATTCAATCTCGTCGTCAGCAAGTTCGAACGTCGGAGACCCACTGGCCGGTACCGTGCAGGACGTCAGGGCAAAGCCGATACTTCGGACATTCTCGGCAGCCTTCTCCGCCACGGCTTTGACTTCCTTCAAGCTTCTGCCTTCTTCAGCAGCCGCTCCCGCTATTTTATGTACCAACACGGTCCCCGCAACACCACGTCGCCCCACAGTATAAAGGCTGTCTTCCACGGCAATATCATCATCGACTTTGACATATTCCACCGGGATTCCATCCTCTGAAGCCATGTGAGCCGCATTTTTAAAATTCATGATATCCCCGCTGTAATTCTTAATGACGAGCAGGGCTCCCTTTTTACCGGCCGTTGCCTTGATTGCCTGATACACCTGGATCTGCGAAGGTGAAGCAAACACGTCTCCGCACACGGCAGCATCGAGCATTCCTTTTCCCACCAGTCCGGCATGGGCAGGTTCATGTCCGCTTCCTCCGCCGCTGATCAAGGTGACCTTGTTTTCATCTAAGTCCTTTTTCTTCATAACTTTATACTTTTTCATAAACTCGAGCTCTGGATGAGCCATGGCCATTCCATTGCACATTTCTTCGATCAGATTTTCAGGTTTGTTCATGACTTTCTTCATTAGTATTTCCTCCTCCAGTTTAGTGTTTCTTACATGATTTCACTGTCCTCGTTAAAACAAGGCATATCAACTTATGCACAATTGGCTTTCTCTATTCTATATCCGTTTTTGGGGTGGATGAAAACCTGATGGAAGTATAGGAATGTTTTCTCAAAATAACAAAAAGAAGCAAGGGAACCGTCCCCTTGCTTCATTCTAATTAAATCGTACTAGTATCAATCACAAATCGATACTTCACATCAGAACCCAATACCCGCTCATACGCTTCATCAATATAATCCGCAGAAATCACTTCAATGGAAGGCACGATTCCGTGTTCCCCGCAGAAATCGAGCATTTCCTGAGTCTCACGGATACCTCCGATCAAGGAACCGGCAAAGGAACGACGGTGACCGATCAATGAGAACACATTGACTTCCAGTGGCTCTGCAGGTGCTCCCACATTGACCATTGCCCCATCAAGCGTCAACAGTGATAGATATGCACTGATATCAATCTTGGCACTAACTGTGTTAATGATCAGATCGAACGTACCGGCAAGTTTCTCAAATGTCTCAGACTCAGTGGTGGCATAATAAGCTTCTGCTCCGAATTCCAATCCATCTTCCTTCTTATTTAACGTACGGGAAAGGACCGTTACTTCAGCTCCCATGGCATGTGCGATCTTGACCGCCATATGACCAAGTCCACCCATGCCGACAACGGCCACTTTCTTTCCTGGGCCTGCATTCCAATGGTTCAATGGAGAAAAGGTCGTAATCCCCGCACATAATAGAGGTGCCGCAGCGTCAAGCTCGATGTTGTCAGGGATCTTCAGGACGAAATCTTCCTCTACGACGATATGGGTTGAATAACCACCTTGAGTCAACTCACCATATTTGTCCACGCCTGCGTAGGTAGGGATGTTTCCTTTTAGGCAGTACTGCTCCTCCCCTTCACGGCAGTTCTTACATTCGCCGCAGGAACCAACCATACATCCTACTCCTACCCGGTCGCCGACTTTGTATTTCGTCACCTCAGAACCGACCTCCGTGACGAATCCCGCAATCTCGTGTCCGGGTACGAGTGGATATTTCACTTCTCCCCATTCACCGTGTGCCGTATGGATATCGGAATGGCAGATCCCTGCATATTTGATCTCAATTAGAACATCATGCAGATCCAGATCGCGCCTCTCGATTTCAGCCTCTCTGAAAGATTTGTCAGGACCGTCAACAGCTCGTGCTTTAGCAATTACCATGAATAAAAACCTCCTGTAATAGATGCTTTCAAGAGAAAATGAACTCTTGTTACATCCATGGTAAACCCTATAGTGAACTCTAGGTCAAGAGATAACCCTTGCTCGATATGCTCATTTGTTTTGCTTTGACAGAAGGGGATCACCGTGCTACGATTCCCTACAAACATAGAGTTAACTCGACGTCTAGATGACGGAAAAGGAGCGCAAACATGAAGACGTATTCCATTGGTGAAGTGGCAAGAGAACTGAATCTCTCAATCTATACTTTGCGATACTACGACAAGGAAGGTCTCTTGCCTTTTGTTGAACGAACTGAAAATGGCACCAGACGATTTAAAGAATCGGATATCTCCGCCCTGCACATCATCGAGTGCCTGAAATCCACCGGAATGCCGATCAAGGAAATCAAACATTTCATCGACTGGTGTGCAGAAGGCGATGACACCCTGCAGATTCGATACAATATGTTTTTAGAAAGAAAAGCAACTGTGGAAGCAAAGATTAAAGAGCTCCAGCAAACGATGGAGGTTATTAATCATAAATGCAGCTATTATAAGACCGCAGTGGAGGCTGGGACGGAGGACGTTCATAAGAATAAGAAAATCGAGATAAGGCATCCATAAGTTTCAAATGAAGGACGGCACTTTCTCATGCTTCTAAACAATAAAAAAGAAGCATGAGAACCTTCCCTATGCTTCAATTAACATAATCTTCCTGAAGAAGCCCATAGACCACACAGTCCTTATACTGATTCTTGGCATTGCGGATCATATGTTTAATGGTCCCTTCCTGTTTCATCCCCACTTTACGCATAATCTTTCCGGAGGCCGGGTTATCCGTATTATGAGCTGCTGATATCTTATGAATGTTCATCGTTCTAAACCCAAATTCAATGACAGCACTCAGTGCCTCGGTTCCATACCCCTTGTTCCACCATTCATAACCGATTGTATATCCCACTTCACAGTTCTCCGTCATAGAATCAAAGTGGAAAAGATCAATCGCTCCAATCAAATCACCACTTGATTTCAGTTCGATTCCCCAATAACAGAACTCTTTCGTATCATACTGACTCACGATCTCCATTACCCTCTTATTAGTTTCCTCTACCGACTTGTGTGCTCCCTTAATCAGATTATCCATCACGCGATCATCGGAAAGCCAATGGTCATAGACACTTTGAGCATCTGAAAGTTCCAGCTTCCTCAGAACTAATCGATCCGTTTCTAACGTTGGTGTACCAGAATAATGAATCATTTCTTCACCTGCTTCATTCCATTCGTATCAATCACTCTTACTCTATTCTTCATCTTACTTAGAAAATCCTTCACTAGGTGCACAGGGACGGTTCTGCTGCTTCCATATTCCCGTATATAGGTGTAAATGGGGACGCACTTATCGGTTGGGAAATCAGGTTAAGCACCAGACCTGATAAAATAGACGGAAAAATTCCGCTTAATTCATAATGACTATTAAAAAAAGCTGAAATAGACGGAAAGATTCCGCCTATTTCAGCTAAAAACACAAAAATAGGTGATTTTTCTGTACATAAGCGGAAAACCTCCGCTTATGTACTTCCAAAACAAGTTCCATACTGAAAATAACCGGAAAAACTCCGCTTATATTCCTTTTACTGGTTCTTCCATAAAGGAATGGACAATAGTTGTATTCCTATTAAAGAAACTCGCCAAACTTACTAAACCGACAATCATGATACTACAACATCTGTCATTTCGGCACATGGCCTCCCTTTGCTTCACTACTCCTAATGTAATACACCCAAATACTCCTTCCAAGGCCCAACATCTTCCCCATACCGTTTGGAGAATACCCTCACGATTTGCGACAGATGCGTCAAGTCATGAACCACCCAAGTAGAGATGAGCTGCCTGGCCGTCACTTTACCGAATGCAGGATGCGATCCCGTTCGATCAAGGGCATTTTCGTAGAGAGCTAACAACTCATTTAATTCGTTGATATTTTCATTTCGGAGAAAAGCAAAATCCTTTAATTTTTCTTTAAGACTTCCTGATGCATTAGCTTCCAGATGCGAATGACGGTTAAATTCAGGAAATACCATTCCTTCCCCTTCTTGAAGAATCATCTTTAACCTCGGAATCCAATTCAGTTTCTCCCCTTCAATGAGATGATCGACTACTTGGACCGCATTCCAGGTCTCATCCCCTTCATTGCATACAAGCCACCCTTCTGACAGACCGATCAGGAACGTTTCCAGAGTGACCGGCGTTCTTTCCAAGATTTCAATGGCTTCCTGTAGTGTGAAGTTCATCCGCTTCCCTCCTCTTTTTTGATTAGAGCTCTTATCATTCATCATACTGCAATCAAGATCCGGGTGATAGTGTTTCTAAAATAAGAAAGAAGCAAGGGAATCCTCCCCTTGCTCGGCATTCTCTTATTCAAATTCCTTCCCCTTCTTCAACAATTCAATCGTATCCATTCGACAAATCTTCTTAATACCAAAGAAATACACGAACGCCAGTGTAATCAACAGGATGAAAGTATCCAAAAGGACAATCATTCCGAGAAACGGGAGGCTAACCGGAATCAGCTTAAAGAAATAATTGAGTAAGTAGATGATCAGTGTATAAAAGAAGATGTTACGAAACAGGATGGTAAGTAGTCTCGTATAAATGGTGACGACCATCTCATTCTTATACCCTATCAATTTAAGGATCGCGATTTCCTTCTTTTGAATCCGAAGGAAATTGATCATCAACAGGATCGCCGTCACGATGGATGCTATCACCAGGAACACACATAGTATAAGGAGGATCATCTGATTGGTACTGATATTTATTGAGAAGTTTTCAAAGCTGTTAAAGGTATAGCTGGTAAAATAATTTTGTTCTTTTAGCAGTTCCCCGACGGTGTCGACATCTTTAATGTCACTCACATAGACAACCAGGTTGCTCAATTGAGATTCTTTGATGTATTCTGGGCTGTTCTGAGATTTTTGGTACATGATTTTTGTCAGCTTTTCGGCCTCTTTTTCGTTCACATAGGCCTGGTTGTTTTTTGGAATGGAATGAATGAAGATGGCATTCTCATTGGTCGCCCCTTTTTCCGCTGTCATATCGAGGTCAACGGTTTCAGTGGAGGAGAAGCCACCGTCTTTTTCTTCTATTATAGGGACATTGAGGGCAATCTTGCCGTCTTTCTTATCTCCTACACAAATCCGTCCATCCTTCAAGGTGCATCCTTCACTTACAAGCGATGCCAGTTCCTCATTGATTCCAATCAGGGAATACGCCGTATCCATTGAATCATGATAAATGGTTGGCAGCGTATAAACCGGATAGGCTTTGGCTTTGTCCGCCAGATCCTTCTCTTTCAGCAGTTTGTTGATATCACGTGAATCTTCCAATGATATTTGGGTGGTCGTATCCCCCATGCCTTTCCCCGTCACATGGATGACTTTCACATTATTGTTGTTCGTGAAGTCTTTATTGATCATTTGATACTGATTGAAAATATACGATACCATGAAATTTAACATACTCAAGGAAATGACCATGATAAGTATGGAAATCGCAAGAAAATGGTGGGTCTTCTTCCTAAGCATTTTCACAACGAATGCAGTGTTCATTGAAATGTCCCTCTTTCTAGTGACAGCGTTGTATCCGCGTAGTCTTTCACGACAGGATCATGTGTCGAGACAATGATTAGCCTCTCCTTGGAGAGTTCCAGAAGCAGAATTAATAGATCTTCTTTGACTTCATAATCAATACTTGCAGTCGGTTCATCCAATAAAATGATTTCTGGCGCACTTAACAACGCCCGGGCGATGGATACCCGTTGCTTCTCTCCCCCTGAAAGAAACGAAACCTTTTCATCAACGAGGCCATCGATACTCAACTTTCTGCACGTGGTCATGATGATGTCATCATAATCATTCACAGAATGATCGGTGATGTTGAGCTTAAGGTATAGATTTTCCTTCACCGTGATATTCGTTAGGAGCATATGTTCCTGCATGACATATTCCAGGTTGTTGAACGTCTTATGAATCGATCCACTATCTGGAGTTTCAAACCCGGCAATGATATTCAGCAAAGTAGACTTTCCACTGCCGCTTGCCCCGTAGATCGCGTAGAAGCCATTATCACGGAACGTAAAGTCCAGATTTGAAAGAATTTGATGTCGGTAGCTCTTATTGATCTTCTCAAGCGTTAGTATTGGGCTCATTTCTCCAACTCCGTCACGTTGCCTTGGCTGTAGATGGTAAGCTTGGATGAACTCTTATCAAAACCGATGAATTGATTACCAGATTGTAGAAGCTTTTGGTCCTTGAAGTCTCTCACTTCAAACTTACCTGTATCATTCACTTCCAGAATATAATCATCAACCGCCCATGCAAATACCGTACCATCCTCTAATTCCTTGATCTTCTGATCTCCGCAGAAGAATGTCTTGTCTTTTACGTAACAGACATCTCCTTCATGTGCGCTCAGATTTTGCGACACATCTTCTGCCACCAACTCAAATGAAGACAGAGAAAGGTCGGTGTGATACAGATTCTGCTTTCCATCTTCGCTCAGAAGGACGAAGAACTGATCATTAGAAGAGATGCCCACTCCAAAGATCTTTTTGGTCATGTCGTTATCCTCGGTTTTTAGTTTTTCAAGCTTATGTTTATCCGTCAACTTGAAAAGACCCTTGAACACCTGCTCTTCGCCGGAATATTCCATGACGGTGAAGATGTACGCCTTATCCACCACTGCCACTGGGAATATGGCTTCTTTGTCATTGTCATGTTCATAAACGGGCTCCAGACGATCATTTTCTTTTTTCAAAATAGAAAAATCATTCGTTATGGAGTTGCCGCTTGTCACGTACTGATCATTCCCCGGAAGTCTGTATTGAAACTCGTTTTCCGTTGAATCAATCTTCCCGGTGCTTGTTTTTCCTTTTTCATCATATGTAAGATACTGAACGCCATCATACACAAGCTTGCAATCTTCACCTGAACAGCCAATGGCCTCGGATTTCACTCCAGCCTTCTGATCACACCCACTCATGAATAACAGTAAACTAAATCCTAGAAATAAAAGCATTCTCATGTCATCATCTCCATAAAAAGAAGGAGTTAGCATGTATGGTATGGGTAATGCCCCAATGACCAACCGTTACAAACTATACTCCTACCTTCGTTTTCATAATATGATTGAAGACTCCTTCAAACGACTGTCTCATCGTTTGAAGGAATCAGCATTGAATGTTTCAAGAACTCTTATACAGAAGCGTTTACAGACCATGATCTTGCATCGTTTTTGATCTTCACTTTTGCTTCATTTTGGATAGAAACGGTGCCGCTTCTATAATCCGCACTAGGTTTGATAACCGCATTTCTTGTTTCAGAATAGGCCCCTTTTGCACCGTTTGAATTCTGCCAATAAGCACTTTGACAAACGTTTTGCCATGAACTGCTTGAACCGGCATTGACACCGTCAGCCGAAATCCCGATCGACATCGAAGCGCTGTTTCGTAAGGATGCACATGCCTCCCATGTCGTTTTAATCCAATCAACCGAGTTGCTGCCAGAATAAACAGCAGACGTTTGATACGTAAACTGATACGTATTCCCACTTGAGGTCAGACCTGATCTCCATGCATTCGATGTAAGCTTACCATATGGTGTCGAAACATAATTAGAATCTGATGCTGCACTTGCCGAACTGATTGTAAAACCAAATGCACAAATCGCCACTGTGATACCCATCATAATCTTCTTAAACTTTTTCATCCCAATTCTCCTTCTGAAACAACCTATTATTTTTTTAGGATCATGGTGTAAGGAACGTGATGTCGGTAAGTATGGTCTCTTAAACTACTTGCACGTTTGTACTAGCATTATCTATTATGTTTATGATCGAATGATGTAAGAAACAAGTATTTCCTCATGAGTATTACGTTGAATCGATTCGAAAATTATCTTACCATATATTAGTTCATTTGGTTTATTCTTGTAGGAATACAGATAAAAATAGGACTATTTTTCTATTATTGTTTATTTTTACCTTTAATATAGAATGAAAACTCTTCTAAGAAGTTTCTTTGTGGACCACAGTTTCAGTTACCGTTAACCACGAATTACAATATATGAAATTTTATTTCGCAACCAGTATCGATCTTATTGAAAGGTCTGACTAAAATATGAAAAAAGAGCCAAGGTACTGTCCCCTCGGCTTTTCCATATGACATTGGAAAACAGGTAGAAATGATCAGTCCCTAAAAGGAGCCAATGCACCCTCCACGTGCTACAATGATGGTGATCACATTAAAGGAGGAATAACCATGTTCACATCCAAAAACGATTTTCTACAAGAATGGAAACAAGAAGCCGCTGTCACCCAAAAGGTAATGGATGCACTGACAGACGAATCACTGAAACAAGAAGTGACACCTGATCTGTACAGCATCGGAAGCGTAGCCTGGCACATCACGGGAGCTACATACTACTTCCCGGCTCAGGTTGGCATCACATTCGAAGTACCGGATCTTCGCAAGGACGCACCGACGTCTGCTGCCGAAATCAGCGAAACGTACAAACTCGTCAGCGACCGCCTCGTAGAAGCTGTTTCTGAACAGGTGTCCGACGAGAAAATGAACGAAATGGTGAATCTCTTTGGAATGGAAATGCCGGTCCAAGCCGTATTCCGCCTGTTAATTCAGCATCAGGCTCATCATCGTGGACAATTGACGGTGTTAATGCGTCAGGCTGACTTGAAAGTCCCTGGTGTGTATGGTCCGAGTAAGGAAGAAATGGAAGCGATGAACGCGAAGTAATGAGTGAAAAACAGCCGGCGAGGGCCGGCTGTTTTTTTGTTGTGTACACGGGGACGGTTCTTCTGCTTCCATTTCCTAAGAAAAAGAAGCAAGAGAACCGTCCCCATGCTTCCCTTATGCCAATGCCTCACCCTCCTCCAACACCCTTTTCCGCAGTTCCTGAATAAACGGCTCAGCATTTTCCATATAAATTAATGCCTTCTCTACCACTTTCCTCTGCCCGAAATACCCTCTCGCCTCAATCGGTTCCTTGAAGATGATTTCATACCTCAACTCATCGATCATCCCGAATACGCGGGTGAACACCCTCGGCAGCATAGCGACATGAAACACATTCTTCTCATGAATGATGCCGCCGCTTTTGGCATATTGTGTCCTCGCCGGCTGGATGGAAGCGACATCTTCCAGCTGAAAATGAAGGGATCTTCGCACGCCGACGTTCATCAGCACCTGACGACCTTTGAACATAATCGGTGAGTTGCGGACGAGATTATAGTCCCCGAGCATATAAAGAATGCTGTAGATATGCAGGACGACGAGGATATCCGCCCGGAGTGGATCCACGTCCTTTAAATAATAGTGAAAGGCAAACGCTTCGATCACCTGTTCATGAAGAAGGGCGATGAAGAGCCAGAAGTAGTTTGAGCCTTTGTGAAAAGCATACCTTCCTTCCGCAGGCTTCACTTTCCAACGGAACAACGCATAGTAAAACACGATCGCTTCTTTCTTAAGGATGGTGAGGAATGGATTTTTCTCCATATGTCCTTTTTTATATTTGATAAACAGGATGATGGCGCCGATGTCGGCAAGTATGATCAGGATGACAAGTGAGATGATCAGTTGAGTGTCCATGGATTTCCTCCTTTAGGTGAGTGAATTCATCTGGAACCGTAAATCTATCATTTCTATCCTTATGTACATGTACTACCTTAAACGTAAGGGATTCCTTGTATGAAGAATAGCGTTATTTACTTTATTTTCTAATTTGATATCATTTTGTGACGTAATTGTTAATAAATGGTTTTTTCATTGACAAATGTGGATGTTCAACTTTCATAAAAAAAGCCACAGGACCTGTCCCTGTGGCTTACTTTCAATTTATTGAGATGATTTCCCATCGACTTTTTCGGTTCACTGATAAGGCTTAAAAACCAAATACAAAACTTCGTTCATCCATTAGACAAACTAATTAACTTCTGCTATAATTCAGAATAATAATGAAACTATTACTATACTAATAAAACAAAAGGTAAGGGGGGAATAACGGCAGTGCCCTCTATTATGCTCATATTTGAAAACGCTTTATTTTTTTAATACAGAAAATGTAAGCGTTGTCGTATGCATGATACACAAAATGGGAGCTGCCTCAACACATGATGCCAAAACAAAAAAGTTCACTTTACATTTTTTCTATTACATTAGTAGCCACCCTCGGGGGTCTCCTGTTCGGGTATGATACGGCTGTCATATCAGGAGCTGAGAAATCGATTCAGGCTTATTTGATTGATGGTCTCGGCTTAAGCTCATTCATTCACGGCGCGACGATTTCCAGTGCGTTGATCGGGTGTATCATCGGGGGAGTGATCTCAGGCTATTTTTCATCACGATTCGGACGTAAGAAGTCTTTGATCATTGCTTCGATCCTCTTCTTATTATCTGCTTTAGGGTCTGCTTATCCAGAGTTCCTCTTCTTCTCTGCAGGAGAACCGACGATGGGATTATTGCTTGCCTTTAACCTTTACCGGATCATTGGCGGAATCGGGGTTGGTCTTGCTTCTGCCATCGTACCGATGTATATCGGGGAAATCGCACCGGCAGGGATTCGTGGGCGCCTCGTTTCATTTAATCAGTTTGCGATCATATTCGGGATGCTTGTCGTTTACTTTGTCAACTGGGGAATTGCCAAAGGACAGCCCCTCGATTGGATTAACGATATCGGCTGGAGATACATGTTTGCTTCAGAAGCCATTCCGGCCATTTTGTTCTGCACCTTCCTTTTCTTTGTTCCGGAAACGCCTCGTTACCTCTCCTTAAAGAACAAGGATGAAAGCGCATTGGCCATTCTAACGAAGATCAACGGATCCGCGTCTGCCAAGTCCATTCTGAAGGAAATTAAGCAATCGGTAAATGTATCGACTGAAAAGCTCTCCACCTTCGCTTATGGGAAGACCGTCATCATCATCGGCATTCTCCTTTCTGTATTCCAGCAGTTTGTCGGGATTAATGTAGCTCTTTATTATGCACCCCGAATCTTTGAAAGTATGGGGGCAGCTAAGGATGCTTCCATGATGCAGACGATCGTCATGGGCTTGATCAATGTCATCTTTACCGTGATTGCTATCATGACGGTTGATCGCTGGGGACGTAAACCACTCATGATCATCGGTTCGATTGGGATGGCGATTGGGATGTTCGGTGTCGCGGGGCTTGCGTTCTCGAATATCATCGGCATCAGCACGTTAATCTTTATCATTGTGTACACGGCTTCCTTCATGATGTCCTGGGGCCCAATTTGCTGGGTATTGATCTCAGAAATCTTCCCGAACCGCATCCGCGGGCAGGCAGTCGCCATTGCGGTGGCAGCACAGTGGGCAGCGAATTACCTCGTCTCTTCCACGTACCCGATGATGATGGAATACAGCGGCGGGATGACGTACGGGATATACGGTTTGATGAGTGTTCTTTCCGCCATCTTTGTGTGGAAGTTCGTACCTGAAACCAAAGGAAAATCCCTTGAACAAATGGAAGACCTGTGGAAAGTGCCTTCTGCATCAAAATCCAAGGCGATGTAAATACGAATGACGTGGCATCTGTTGAGAGGCAGATGCCTCTTTTGCTAAATGAAGAGAATACTATACATATGAGGTGAAAACATGAAAATCGACATAAAGGATCTTCAACGGGGTTGGAAGGAATATACCCTGCGGAATGATCATGGAATGGCTGTCAGTCTATTAAACTACGGGGGAATCATCACAAGGGTGAAGGTGCCTGATCGGGACGGTACCGTTGAAAATGTGATTATTGGCTATAAGCAGGTTGAGGAATACGAGACAAATCCGAATTTTTTCGGAGCATTGATCGGCCCTGTTGCCGGCAGGATCCAGGGTGCTGCTTTCGAATTGGACGAAAATGTCTATAGGCTTGAAGCAAACGATGGCGATAATCATTTACACGGAGGCTCAAATGGATTTCATCAGGTTCTTTGGAACTCAGAACCCATACAGTATGAGGACCGGGTCGGGGTGGTTCTCTCCTATTCACGTAAAGACGATGAAGGCGGATATCCCGGCACGGTGGATGTGTCTGTCACATACCTGTTAACAAATGAAAATGAATTGATCCTCGAGTATAAGGGAGTGACAGATCAGCCCACTCCCCTTACCTTAACCAATCATGCTTACTTTAATTTAAGCGGGAATGGAAAAAGGACGATTCATCATCACCACGTCACCATCGACAGCCACCGATTTCTTGAGCTCGATGAGGAGTTGATCCCGACTGGGACCGCGATGGATGCAGCCGATACCCCATTTGATTTCCGTAAGGGACGCCTACTGAGCGACGGTATAACGGAGCGGACGGAACAAAACGACATAGCCGGTCATGGCTACGATCATTACTTCCTGTTTGACCACAGCAGGTCAGAAAGTGTCACAGTGAAAGAACAAATGAGCGGCCGTGTGCTGACCATCAAGACCGATCAACCCGGCATGGTCATGTACACGGCGAATAACCTCCAAAAAGGACTGGAGCTTCATGGAGGAACGTCGAAAAAGCACATGGGTGTCTGCTTTGAAACACAATCCCCGCCGGCCTCTCTCCATCATGAGGGCCTGCCTCCTGTCGTCCTGCAGCCAAATGAACGCTATCAGCAGCGGACTGTATTTACATTTTCAACTGATAAATAATAAAACCTCCAGCCTTTAGCTTAAGGGATTCCGTTTAGTGAGAGAAAACCTTAAATCACATCCAAATTAGCAGCAGAAAAAGTAACGTAAACAACACTATATTTAACAGTAAAAAACCCAGAGCTAAATTGACTCTGGGTTTTTATATCTATATTACCTTCTTATTTTGTTAAAGCCCCCGTTAGTTTAATACTCGAATTCAAGATAAAAACATCTTTCATAAAGGATATATGGAGAATGAATCACTTCGTTTTTCTATTGTTCATCACTTCAGCTAATTGTTGAGAGTTTAAATCTTTCTCCTTATTTAGTTTATCAATAATGTTGTCATAGTCTTCCTCACTTCGGTTTTGACTCAATTTATAGGCTGCTTGAACTTCTAGTACTTTTACTTTAAATCCAACAATACCTTTCGTTTGGTTTTTGGTTTTTGGAGAGAACTTCTCCCATAACGCTCCATTTTCACGGTGTTGTTCATACTTTAGCAATAGAGCCTTCAGGTCTTCGTTCAATTCTTGTTCACTCATAATACTAGCCGTTCCATATACATGGACTGCCTGATAATTCCATGTCGGCACATTTTCAGACTTGTACCACGAAGATGAAATATAAGCATGAGGGCCTTGATACATAACAAGAACAGGATCATCGCCGAAAGTTTTCCACTGTGGATTCGCATAAGCGAAATGTCCAGTTAGATAATAGTCATCCCCATGTGTATGTAACTCCAAAGGTAAGTGAGTCGCTATAGGTTTTCCTTCTTCTGTCGTTACAATCGTTCCAAAAGAGTTTCTCTGAATGAAGTCTTTGATTTCAACGAAGTCTGTGACTTTAAAATGCTTTGGAATATACATGCTCCTTCACCTCTTTAATTATTATTGGAGTTTTTTAACCATTATCAAGTCCGTTTGTTCTTCGTCCCCCATATAAAAAGAATGTGCTCCCGTTTGAACAAAACCCAATTTCTTATAGAAAGAAATAGCATTTTCATTTTTTTCCCATACGCCAAGCCAGATTTTCTTTTTGTTCTGTTCCATAGCAACATCCATAGCCATATTGAACAGGTATTTACCAAGTCCATTCTTTTGAAATTTATTAATAATATAAATCCGTTCGATCTCTAGGGAGTCATCATCCATTTCTTCAGACTGGGCATCCCCTGAATTAACCTTTAAATATCCAGCAACCACATCATTTATAGAAACAAAAAAGAAATGTGATAAAGGATTAGATAACTCTTTTTCTACTTGTTTTATATTAAAAGCTGCTTCCAAATAAGCTTTCATATTTTCTTGAGAATTCTGATCCTCAAACGTCTCTTTAAATGTTTCATAACCAATTTCCTGAAGTTTTCGTGAATCTTCCACTGTACATTTGGTCATCTTAATATTCATTTAAACCTTTCGCTCCTCTCTATATTCAATAACTTCTCTTGTTTCCTTTTTTAACAAATTCCCAGTCTTTTTCTATATTTCCCTTTACTCTTTTAAGAAGGACGAAAAGGTTTTCTATTTCTTCTTCCGATAACCCCTCTAAGGCAACGGTGTTAGAATGGTCATTTTCTCTTTTTATAAAAGGAAAAATGTTATTCCCTTTCTCGGTTGGATAAAGCTTTTTAATTTTTTTGTTATGTTCATCTTCTTTCTTAACAATAAAGCCATTCATTTCAAGTTTCTTAATCGAGCGGGCTGCAGTGGTACGATCTACTTTTATTAGCTCAGCTACTTTCTCTTGAATGATGCCTGGACTTTCACAGATTCTCACAAGATATAGATACTGTCCTCTCGTGAGGTCATATTCTTTGAATTCTATATTACTTATTGAATCTAACGCCCTCGCTATCATTCCAATTTCACGTAGGATTTCCTTCATATTGACCCCCTTAGCAATTTTTGTTGCAAATACAACATTTATCATCATATACTTAACCTAACTTAACTTTGTTGTATTTGCAACAAAAAATATCGATAAAGAGGTAGATGAATGTGAAACTTTTCATTTATGTATTAGGAATCTTGCTATTAACCCTCGGCATTTCCTTCACGATACAATCTGACCTTGGGACTTCCCCTTTTGACGCCCTTTTGGTAGGACTGTCTATCCACGTGGGTTTTACGGTAGGTACTTGGGAAATAATTATTGCTGTAATATTAATAGGCTGTAATTCGCTTTTAAAAAGACAAAAACCAGAAGTTTTGGGGTTGTTAACAGCATTCATAACGGGGATTAGTATCGATATGTGGCTCTTTTTATTAGAAAATTTGCACACACCCGAGCTATTTTACAGCAAAGTTGTTTACTTTGGACTCGGCTTAATTGTTATAGGCTTGGGTACTGCCATATATCTACACACAAATATTGCACCAATTCCGGTTGACCGACTAACGTTAATCATACATGAATTAACTAGAACAAATATATTTTTATCGAGATCAATCATTTACCTAATATTTTTAATATTGGCCATGATTTTTAAAGGACCAATTGGCATTGGAACTTTATTAATCGTCTGCTTAAGTGGTCTAATCCTGAACTACTTTATGTCATTTACTAAAAAGGTACTGGAGCAAACGTCTTAAATCCTAGTACGTCAACAAAAGAATGCATCAATATAGAGTGCTTTTTTCTGAGTTATCTCGAAACTGAGTCTTCAACTAACCTGCCCGTTAATGGAATATCCATTATTTACAATTGCATCACACAAATCCTCGCCAAAGACTCATTTCCGCAAGAAGAGGTAGCGAATTGACATGTCATTTAGCACCCTAATTAGCACCCAGTATTTCAGCTGTACACTCATTATTGTACGCTTGTTAATTAAGGTGCTATTTGAGGTGCTAATTCACCACTAAATCGAATGAAAACATTGATATACCAATAAATAAAGCAGGTCTAATTCATATGCGAATTAGCCTGCAATTTATATTGTTATTTGCTATTTTCTCTCCCTGAACGGAACCCCTTACCTTTAGCTGAAGGTTCTATTAATAAGCTCCCCGAATATGGGCGTGAACCTCTTTTTCGTAAAAACCTTTCAATGTCTGCAGTTCCTCTTGACTGAACTCCTTTGCCTTCAGTGCCTCAAGAGTATCCTCCACCTGCTTGACACTTCTGAAACCGGGAATAACACTCGAGACCCCTTCCTGCTGAAGGATCCATTTGATCGCAGCTCTCGTTCGGTTGCCTCTCCCCTTTTCGATCCAGTTCAGTTCATCACTCAGTTCGACCCCTTTTTGGAAGTCCAATCCACCAAAGGTTTCCCCGACATTGAACGCTTCCCCATTGCGGTTGAAACTGCGGTGATCATCGCTTTCGAAGGTCGAGTCTTTTGTAAACTTACCTGTTAACAGTCCGCTTGCCAACGGTATACGGGCAAGAATCCCGACGTTATTGTCCATTGCCATCGGGAACAGTTTTTCAAGCGGTTTTTGTCTTAACAGATTGAAGATGACCTGCAGGGAGCTTGCCTTTGTATGCTCGAGACAGAAGATGCCTTCTTCTACTGTTTCAACACTCACACCGTAGTAACGGATTTTGCCTTCTTCCTTCAGCCGTTCCAGTACCTCGAATACGCTGCCTTCCTTTAGGATTTCCATCGGTGGACAATGTATCTGGTACAGATCGATTGCTTCCCTGTCCAGTCTTCTTAAGCTGTTTTCACAGAATGCCCGCACGTTTTCCATTGAATAGTTCTCTGGGTCATGGATATCGGCACTGCGGCAAAATTTCGTCGCGATCTGGATCGAGGATTGCTTTCCTTTAGTCGCTTTCGCAAGCAGTTCTTCACTATGACCGTCTCCATATACATCTGCCGTATCAAAGAAGTTCACCCCTGCATCCATCGCCTTGTCCAGTGCCTTTAGTGCTTCCTTGTCATCAAGCTTCCCCCAGGCACCCCCGATGGCCCAAGTCCCAAAGCTTAATTCACTTATGTTCAGAGCGGTGTTACCCAGCTGATGATAGTTCAATGCTTTCCTCTCCTTCCCTACAGACGAGAAAGGCTGCCTATAGAAGCAATGGATTCTCTCTTCTGAAGCAGCCTGATCATCTGTCGGTATTATTTTCGATAGCTTACAAGTCTTTCATTCAACATCTTAGTTTGCCCGTATACGTCCTGATAGAGATGGAACAATTCCTTATATATCTCTACGTTTGCCTCATTCGGCATGAACTCTCTCTCTACTTTCAGAAACTCATTGGCACATTCCTTCAGGGAATCAAACCAGCCGCATCCATAGGCTGCCAGCATCGCCGCTCCCATTCCCGGCCCCTGCTCACTCGAGAGCTTCACGATTCTGGCGTTGAAGATATCCGCCTGCATTTGCAGCCAGTCTTCATTCTTCGTCCCGCCTCCAGTGGATACAATCGTATCGATCTGCTTGCCGCTGCAGCGAAAGATCGCCAAGGATTCATTCAATGAAAAGGTGATCCCTTCCATGACTGCCCGTACAAAGTCCTTTCGTTCATGGGAGCTGTCCATTCCGATAAAGCTTGCCCGAATCGCAGCATCTGCATGAGGGGTTCGTTCCCCCGCTACATACGGGGTAAACAGTAAACCATTTGACCCGGGAGGTACGGTCCCTGCCTCCCTCACCAACTCTTCGAAGCTTTCATCCTTGGCGAACACATTCCTGAACCAGCTCAGGCTGTAACCTGCTGCAAGAGTGACACCCATCGTATAATAAGCTTCAGGGGCTCCGTGATTAAAGTAATGAACCTTCCCTTCGAAATCCTTGTCATTGCCAGATTCATAGGATAGCACTACACCGGAGGTCCCGATGCTGCATAGAGTCTTGCCTTCTTCTAATATGCCTGAACCGATTGCACCGCACGCATTATCCGCTCCCCCGGCAAATACCCGGGTAGAGGTGGATAAACCAGTCGCTTCAGCGATTTCAGGGCTTATGCTCCCCGTCTGTTCATAGGAATCAACCAGGGGCGGACAAAGAGCAGGGTCAATTCCCAGAAGGTTGCAGATTTCTTTGCTCCATACTTTATCCCCGACATCCAGCAGCAGCGTTCCAGCAGCATCGGAATAGTCCATATGCAGCTTCCCTGTCAACTTGAAGCGGAGATAATCCTTTGGCAGCACAAAAGCTTTCGCCTTCTCATAGATTTCCGGCTCATGCTCTTTCACCCAAAGGAGCTTCGGAAGCGTAAAGCCTTCCAATGCAGGGTTTTTCGTAATCGAGAGCAAGCGTTCTTCACCAATCACATCGTATATTTGTCTGCATTGGGCTGTCGTTCTTGTATCGTTCCAGAGGATGGCATTGCGCAGCACTTCGTTGTTCTCATCAAGGAGTACAAGTCCATGCATTTGACCTGAAAAGCTGATGCCCTCAATATCTTCCGGTTCGCCTTGAAAGCCTTGAAGGAGATCAGACAATCCAGAAACGGTCTGATCGACCCACGCTTTCGGATCCTGCTCGCTGAAACCCGTTCGTTCATGGATTAGTTCGTATTCCTTTGAAACCTCCTGAACGACTTCCCCGATTTGATTCACGAGAAGGATTTTCACTGCACTTGTTCCAAGATCAACGCCGATTACGTATTTCATCACTTCACCTCTTCTACGTTACACCTTATTCTCCAGCGTATGCTTTCAGTAAATATTGATTGATCGTTGCCTTGATTTTCTCTAGACGGCCTGATTGGTGCTTCACTTCTGTTAAGCCCAGCGCATGCTCCTCAAGCTTCTTGAAGTCTGAATTTCCTTCCACGATGTCAAGACCGATGCCTTCTGTGTAGCTCTTATAACGATTTTCAACCACACCATCAAGGACATTATCATCGATCAGCTTCTGAGCAACCTTGAGCCCGACTGCGAAACTGTCCATACCGGCGATATGCGCGTGGAATAAATCCTCAGGCTCGAAAGAACCTCTTCTCACTTTCGCATCGAAGTTCAATCCTCCGCGTCCAAGGCCACCATTTTTAAGAATTTCATACATGGCAAGAGTCGTAGAATACAAGTCTGTAGGAAATTCGTCTGTATCCCAGCCAAGTAACGGATCACCCTGATTGGCATCCACTGAACCCAGCATGTTGTTCACACGTGCATAGCGCAGTTCATGTTCGAATGTATGTCCCGCCAATGTCGCGTGATTGGCTTCAATATTGAACTTGAAATGATCCTGCAGCCCGTAATTCTGAAGGAACGCAAAGCCTGTCGCCACATCGAAATCATACTGGTGAGTCGTTGGCTCTTTCGGTTTTGGCTCGATGAGGAATTGTGCATCAAAGCCGATTTCCTTCGCATAATCAACAGCCATATGAAGGAAGCGTCCCAGATTATCCATCTCAAGCTTCATGTCTGTATTAAGAAGGGTTTCGTACCCTTCACGTCCGCCCCAGAATACATAGTTTTCTGCGCCTAATTCCTTCCCGACTTCCAAGCCTTTCTTCACTTTGGCTGCAGAGTAGGCGAAGATGTCTGCACTATTGGATGTCGCAGCACCATGGATAAAGCGTGGATGCGTGAAATTGTTTGCCGTGTTCCAAAGTAATTTCGTTTTGCTGTCTTTCATGTAGTCCTTTATCATACTTACGATTGTATCAAGATTTTGGTTGGTTTCTCTTAAGCTGCTTCCTTCCGGGGCAATATCGACATCATGGAAACAGAAGAATGGGACATCAAGCTTTTCAAAGAATTCGAAAGCCGCTTCTACGCGCGCCTTTGCTAAATCCATTCCCGTATATTGATCCCATGAGCGGATCATTGTACCGCTTCCGAATGGATCGGAACCGTCCATCGTGAAGGTATGCCAGTAAGCTACACCAAAACGCAGGATTTCCTCCATTGTTTTGCCACCGATTTCTTCCTTTGGATTATAAAATTTAAACGCAAATGGATTGGTTGATGTTGAACCTTCGTAGTTAATTTTGTCGATGTTCTTAAAGTAAGCCATTGATCGTTCCTCCTAAAATTTTATAATGAAGTGTTTCAACTTCCGGCTCACCGCCCATCCGGATGAGCGGTCATGAATCGGACTTTCCTTACTGCCACTCGCAAGGTGATCAGCTTTTATAACAGGTTCTTTATATGCTGACGAACCGATTGGCCGCCTGCACCATTAAGTAATGTAAATGCTTACAAGGTCATTATAGCAACATAGTGTTAGTTTGTCTATTGAATAAACTAAGTTTTTCTAAACTACTGTCAAACAAGCCAGGATACCGTATAATAGTTCATGATTGCGCATACAACTTACTCATCGATGGAGGTGACTATGTCCATGAACACGTTAAACAGTGCGATCTACAGCATATTTGAATGGATCACACGTTTCGCATTCATCAATCTTTTATGGGTACTCTTTACCTTGGCAGGAGGCATCCTGTTCGGCTTCTTCCCTTCTACTGTGGCCATGTTCGCGATTGTGCGGGATTGGTTAAGAGGAAATACAGAGGAACCGGTATTCAGCGCCTTCCTGACCTATTTCAAAAGAGAATTCTGGAAAAGCAACCGCTTAGGCATCGTCATCATTGCGACCGTATTCCTGATCGGCATCGATATCTGGTATATCCAAATGGACCTTCGTACACTGTTTACTTGGACCCATATTCCGCTATTCGCCTTTATGCTGATCTTTCTATTCTTCTGCTTTTATCTGTTACCGGCCTTTGTGCATTTCGATTTGAGGGTAAGGCAACTCATCAAACAATCGTTTCTGATCATGCTGATTCATCCACTCCATACGCTGTTGATGCTGCTTTGTCTCGGTGCCCTTTTCTTTATTATGTACCTGGTACCGGCTCTCGCCTTTATTTTCGGAGGCAGTGCTTATGCCTTTATTACGACTTGGCTTAGCCTGCATGCCTTCAACCGGATTCAGGAGAAACAGGCATAAAAAAAATCACTTCTCTCCCGAAGTGATTTTTTTATTCATTATCCCTTTACCGCACTTGAAGAAATCCCTTCCACCACTTTATTGCTGAAGAAGAGGAATGCAAGCAGGATCGGCAGCACACTGATAATAAGCGTGGCACCAATGGCTCCCCAGTCGGTCATGTATTGCCCGATAAAATTCTGGATCCCGACGGTGAGGGTTTTGTATTCGTCAGAGCTGATAAATGTGTTTACAAAGACAAACTCATTCCAATTGTAGATCATGTTGATAATCACTGTCGTCGACATGATCGGAATCGTCATCGGCAGGATGATTTTGAAGAACATCCGATGAACCGAGCATCCGTCCATAATAGCTGCCTCTTCTATTTCTCTAGGTAACGTATAGTAGAATCCAAGCAGAATCATCATCGTGATCGGCAGATTATAAGCCGTATACGTAATGACAATCGACCATGGATTATCAATTAAATTCACATTCAAGAACATGCTGAATAAGGGAATGATGGCTGAATGAATCGGAATCATCAACCCAACCATGAATAATCCCAATACCAGTTTATTCAGCTTCCACTGCATCCTGGTTATGACGAATGTCGCCATGCTCGCAAACAATACGGTCAAGATGATGGCTGCACCTGTAATCCAGATACTATTCCAGAAGTAGATCCCGATTCCGCCTTCCCATACCTTTGCATAGTTCTCCCATTTGAATTCAGAAGGAAGGGAAAAAGGAGACTTCGAGAAGATATCTTGATTATCCTTTAATGAAAATAGGAACAGCCAGATGACTGGAAATATCTGAAAGACTGCGACGATGGCTAAACAAAGATAGAGAATAAAGTAACCCGCACGCTTCATGGTCTAACCCCCTTTAATATTGAATTTCTTCTTTGGTCGCAGTGACTTTACGGACGATGACGGTCACGATTAAGGTGATGATCAACAGCAGGAACCCGATGGCGCTTCCGTATCCAAAGTCATTACTTGAAAAAGCCAGTTTATACATATAAGAAGCCATTACCTCACTGGCACCATTCGGCCCGCCGCCGGTCATGACATAAATCAGATCAAAGTATTTCAGTGATCCGACAACCGCAAGCACGATGGTCACTTTCACGACTCCCATGATTAAAGGCAGCTTGATTTTATAGGCGATTTGAAGAGGAGTGGCCCCATCAATTTTTGCCGCCTCCACCAGGGATTCCGGGATATTCTTCAAAGCCGCATAGTATATCAAAATATAGAATCCCGCATACTGCCATAGAATCGGGATGAAGATGGCATACAATACAACGGATGGTTCTGCAAGCCAGGCTGGCGGATCATCCACTCCAATCGCCATCAATATACTATTCAACATACCGTTCGACGGGTTGAACACTTTGATCCATAGCTGGGCGATCGCAACGGAAGACAGCAACATCGGAATCAAATAGATCTTCCTTAGAAGGTCAGCACCCTTTATTTTTGAAGCCAATATTAACGAGATTGCCAGATAAATAATCAGACTAAGTGTTGAAAATACAGCAAGTAAGAAGGAATGAAGTGCACTATCCCAGAACTTATCGTCCTGAATCGCTTGGAGGTAATTATCTAACCCTATGAACTCCATCTTCCCGATGCCATCCCAGTCCATCAAACCGTAGTATGCAGTCAGGATTAATGGGATGAAAATGAATACACCGATCAAAAGGAGTGCAGGGAGAACGTAACAGGCGATAATCCACTTGTTAGACATTACTTTATTCATAATATTCAACCCCATATGTTAAAAATAGAAAAGGACAATCCAGCTTACGGGTATGTCCTTTTCTTTCATTGACCCTACGAAACTCTATTATTCTTTCGAAAGTGCCTTTTCATGTTCTTTTGCAAATTCCTCCGGTGTCACTTCTTTCCCAAAGAGTGATTGAATCATGTCCAAGTGAACCTGTGCAACATCTGCGCTCATCTGAACGTCAGCAAATAAGGTAATGTTGCTGGCATTATTTAGATCATTCAAAACGTCTACATACATATCCGGAAGATCCAATGATTCAGCATCGATCTTCGTAGCAGGGATTACCCCGGCATCAGTCACCGACTTCTCTCCCCATTCCTTTACGAAGAAGGAGGCAAATTCTTTCGCTTCTTCCTTCACATCTGAGTCTTCCGCAACGAAAAGCCCTACCCCTGGACCTCCTACGAAGCTATTCATATCCCCGTTTCCATCAACCGTCGGGAAGTTGAAGTATCCGACAGAGTCCCTGAACTCCTGGGGAACACTTTCATTGGTTGTATAGTTTGGCAGATCCCACGTCGCAATCAAGTACATGGCAGCCTGTTCGTTCATAAACATGCTCTTCGCTTCTTCATCTGACAGACCATTGAATCCTTTGACGAAAGCATTCATATCAACTAAATCCTGTACTTTTTCCGCAGCTGAAACAAGGGCAGGGTCTTCGAACGAACCAGATCGGTTGATCGCATTCGTCAAGACGTCCCCACCGCCAATCCTGTCCGCCAAGTACATATACCATAACGATCCGGTCCAGCGATCCTTGTTTCCAAGAGCGATTGGCGACACATCATTTTTCTTCAAGGTTTTTACGACATTTTCAAATTCTTCATATGTTTTCGGAGCTTCTAAGTTATATTTATCGAAAATCGCTTTGTTGTAGAAAACTGTGGCAATGTTCAATTCAAGTGGCAGCCCGTATGTACTTCCATCTACCTCATACGCTTCTGCCGTACCTGAAACGAATTTGTCCTTTAGATCCCCTTCAAGCAAATCATCTAAAGGTGCAAATTTCTTACCGCTTACATAAGGATCGAGGAATCCTGCAGCCCACGTCATCCCCACATCCGGTAATTCATTAGAAGTGGATAGTACTTTAAGCTTATCCTTGTACTGCTCATTGCTCAGTACTTCAAGGTCCACTTTCACATCGGGATGATCACTTTCATAATCCTTGATGATTTCTTTTACAATTTCATTGTGCTGCTTCGAGCTTCCTTCAGGCCAAAGATGCATGAATTCAATTGTTTTCTCATCTCCGGATCCATTGGCTTTCTCATCTGATCCGGAACAGCCGGTGATCAATAACAGAGAGGAAAAAAGAGTGAAGATGGTTGTAACCGCTTTCTTATTTCTCAAACTAAATACCCCCAATATTCGTTTTTTTGAAACCAGATATGTTACTGATTTTAGATTACCATCGAAAACAATGTTTGTCTAGTGGATAAACTAAGTTTATAATAGAATGAGATAATGGTACACTAAAGGAAAAATTGAGAAAGAATGGAGCTTCCAAATGAAACTGTCACAAACCTATAACCAGCATGTCGTCAAAAAAGGAAACAAGTCATTGGTTTTACAAACCATTCAGGAATTCACCCCTATTTCAAGAGCAGACATTGCCAATAAAACGGGTCTGAACAAAGGAACGGTCTCCTCCCAGGTAAGTGAGCTCCTTAACGAAAACCTGATCCTCGAGTCCGGTCCCGGAGTTTCAAGCGGCGGAAGAAGACCCGTCATGCTGCTATTCAATCATGTAGCCGGTTACTCCATAGGTGTCGATATAGGTGTGAACTATATCCTCGGAATCCTGACCGACCTGCAGGGCAATATCAGCAATGAAAAACTGATTAAATTTCAAGAGTTAACATATGAAGAAATAAAAGACGAACTGTTTGCCATTGTCGATTCTTTGATTGAATCCATGCCTGCCAGCCCCTATGGATTGGTAGGGATTGGAATCGGGGTACCGGGTACCGTCAGCACTGATGGAGAGATCCTCCTCGCTCCTAATTTAAATTGGAAGAATATCAATCTTAGAAAGACAATGGAAGCCAAATATAATGTTCCCGTCCAGATCGAGAACGAAGCAAACGCGGGGGCTTACGGTGAGAAGAAATTCGGTGCCGGTAAAGATTCCAGCAATATCATTTATGTCAGTGTCGGGATTGGAATCGGCGTCGGGCTTATCTTGAATGGTCAGCTGTATAAAGGCAATAACGGTTTTTCCGGAGAACTTGGCCATATGACTATTGAAGTCGATGGTCCGAAATGCCGATGCGGGAACCAGGGATGCTGGGAATTATATGCTTCGGAAAAAGCACTCGTCCAATCTGCTGTAGATCAGGGAATCCAGTCAGAAAACGGACAGACGCTTTCTCTTGAAAGCCTGAATGAACTTGCAGAAAACGGGGATGCAAATGTCATTCGTGTATTTGAAGGAATTGGAGGATATCTTGGAATCGGGATCAATAACATCATCAATATCTTCAATCCTGAACAAGTGATCATTGGAAACCGCCTTGCTCCTTCCTCTAAATGGCTTGAAGACCCTATTAAGAAGAAACTGGGTCAGACCCTGTTTACGCACCAGAAAGATTTGAGCATCGATTTCTCGCAGTTATCCACTCATGCCACCGCATTGGGAGTGGCTGCTTATGCAAGTGAAAATTTCTTGACCATCGATATCCAGGAAGTGTAAATCCATTTTTTATAGGAGAGGTGCAGAACAATGACAACGATTCAAAACCCTATTTTACCAGGCTTCAATCCTGACCCGAGTATTTGCCGTGCAGGAGAGGATTATTACATTGCCGTTTCTACCTTCGAATGGTTCCCGGGAGTCGGCATCTACCATTCAAAGGACTTAAAAAATTGGCGACTCGTCTCTCGCCCCCTGAACCGCCTCAGTCAATTGAATATGATGGGCAACCCCGATTCAGGTGGAATCTGGGCACCTGCCCTCTCATATCACGATGGGAGGTTCTGGCTGATCTACACCGATGTAAAAGTCGTCGAAGGACAATGGAAGGACAGCCATAATTACCTCGTGACATGTGACACCATTGATGGAGAGTGGTCTGAACCGATCCATTTAAACAGCTCAGGATTTGATCCGTCATTATTCCATGATGAAGATGGAAGGAAGTATCTTGTCAATATGCTATGGGATCACCGTGTTGGCCATCACAACTTCTACGGAATCGTCATGCAAGAATACAGTGTAAGTGAACGAAAGCTGATCGGCAAAAAGGAAATTATCTTTAAAGGGACGGATATCAAGCTGACAGAAGCCCCTCATCTGTACAAAATAAACGGCTATTACTACCTTCTCACAGCGGAAGGCGGAACGAAATACGACCATCAGGCCACCATCGCCCGCTCGAAAGATCTATGGGGACCATATGAAGTGCATCCTGACAACCCATTGATCACGTCGTTCCCGTATCCAAGAAACCCGTTGCAAAAAGCCGGGCACGCTTCCATCGTTCACACCCATACGGACGAATGGTTCCTCGTCCATTTAACAGGACGCCCGCTGCCTCAGGAAAATAAACCAATGCTTGACCCACGGGGCTTTTGTCCACTCGGCCGGGAAACCGCCATCCAGCGTCTCGAGTGGAAGAATGATTGGCCTTATGTCACAGGAGGCAACCAGCCGTCCGTAGAAATCCAAGGCCCTGCTATTGAAGAAGTTTCATGGGAGAGAGATGTTGAGGAGAAGGATGACTTTAACAGCGACTCTCTGAATCTTCACTTCCAATCCCTGCGTATCCCATTGGGTGAGGACATCGTTTCATTAAAGGATAACCCCGGCCACCTCCGTCTATATGGCAGAGAATCGTTATCTTCTAAATTCACACAGGCCCATATCGCAAGGCGCTGGCAGCATTTCAACTTCACTGCCGAAACCAAGGTTGCCTTTAACCCGGACACTTTCCAGCAGGCAGCCGGACTCGTAAACTACTACAATACGCAAAACTGGTCTGCCCTGCAAATCAGCTGGCATGAAGAACACGGCCGGATACTCGACCTGACCGTCTGTGACAACTTCACATTCACTCAGCCGCTGAAAGATAAGCCAATTGTCATCCCGGAAGAGGTAGAATATGTCTACTTACGTGTAAATGTAAGCACTACCATCTATGAATATTCCTATTCCTTCGACGAAGAGAACTGGACAAAAATCCCTGTTACATTGGATTCTCACAAACTATCAGACGATTACATCCAGGGTGGTGGATTCTTCACCGGAGCTTTCGTGGGAATGCAGTGTCAGGATACTTCCGGACAGAAGCTGTATGCTGATTTCGATTATTTTGTCTATAAGGAAGAAAATCAATAAAAACCACTTTTTTTGTTTTATAAGCACGAAAAATCCGAACGAATTCGATTTTCCTCACAGAATATCGAATGATCGTTCGGATTTTTCTTTGGCTACAACAGCCTCTTATTTTGGAAAAAGAGTTTATTCATCGCTCCCTCAGTATTATCTCCTGTGCATATGATTTTCAAAATATGGACAAGAATGAAGATTAATATCTGTGGAACTGTTCCGTTTAGAATAGTATACGGTCCTATCCCCTAATCGATTTCAATACTAGATTAGGTTTCATGTGTACGTTTCTCCACCGCCGCGATCGCTTCAATTTCCACCAATTGATCCGTATACCCAAGCACCGTCACTCCCGACAATGTACTCGGCACATCATGATCGCCGAACTCTTCCCTGATCGACTCCCAAGCCGTCACTAAGTCCGCCTGATTGTGGGATGCCACAAGGACCCGTGTGTATACGACGTCCTTCAGGGAGGCGCCGCTCTCCTTCAGCACTGCCTTCATATTCTCTACACACAGCTTTGCCTGCCGTTCGTAGTCATTGACATAAGGGACTTTCCCCTCTTCATTAAGCGGACAGGCCCCCGCCAAAAACAGGAGATCCATGTCTGAAGGGACTCGTGATGCGTAGGCGTAATCGACCTCAGCTAATTGGTTGGAACGAATAAAGCTAATGTTTTGGGTCATCTGATTTCCTCCGGATTTTGACATCCCTTAGAAGTTCTATTCTGGCAGACACCATTCCTTCTATTAAAATCCAAAACTTTCTTTTGCCTCTTCACTCGCATCCGGCAGGTCCATTCCTTTTTTCCAGATCAGCTTTCGGTCCTTCTGTGTTCCGAAATAGATGGCCTTGATCTTCTGGCCTCGCATGCTTTCCTGGTCAGGGACATCGATGAAATCATATCCCCTTTCGAGAGTGGATAGGTGCTTTGCTTTCTCCTTCACAACCGGGCGCTTCGCCGTAATGTAGAAATTCCCGTTATCGTCCATGCTGTACTTCAATGTATTGACGCTGTACCCATCATCTATGTTCAGGTGATACATAATCTTCCCGTCTTCCGTTTTACCGACATCACTGATTTCCGCATTGTCTACCGGTACGCTTGTGATCTGCCATTCAAATAAGCCGGCATATGCGAGAACCAGGACCGCTATGGACAGGGATGAGAGGAAGACGCCTTTCAGAAACGATTTCTTTTTTCCCTTTTTCCACGTGGAGGCCATTCCTTTGATCACGCGGTCATCCGCAGTAGCATCTACATTCTTTTTTTCCGGAATGGGAAGATCCGCTTTCATCCGCTCCCATTTCAGTTGGCACTGTTTGCAGTGGGCAAGATGCTCTTCTACCATCTCCCGGCTCTCCTCACTGCATACGTCGTCCACGACCAGCGGCATCAGATCTTCGATGATTTCACACGGTACGTCCCTCATCTTCCGTCCTCCTTCAATACGTCCTGTAATTTTTGCTTGGCCCGGTAATACGTGACACGCCCCCAGCTCTCCGTCTTTCCGAACAGCTCACTGATCTCCCTGAAGGAGAGCTCCCCGAAAATCCGCAGGGTGAACACTTCCTTGTAAGGGTCGGCTAAGGTATGCAGGGCTTTGTGCACGCGGAAGGCTTCTTCTTTCTGTTCCATCAGCTTTTCGATGACGATGTCACCAGGGAGATCCTGCAACTCTTCCGTCGCATGTCTCTTCTCTCTGGAATGATGGGTGAAGTAGGTATTCTTGGCGATTTGGCAGAGCCACACGCTCATCTTGCACTGCCCCTTGAATCCGTCCATCCCTTTCAATGCTTTAAAAAACGTCTCCTGAGTGATTTCTTCCGCCAGCTTCTCATCCCGGCTCAGGGAGAGTACAAACGCGTACACTTCACGGAAGTATTGCTCATAAATCCTTTCAAACTCTGTCACCCGCCTGCCTCCCTTCCTATGTAAGACTATGGTGAAGTCATATTGTTACAAAAAAGTACCACCGAGTCAGGTCCCTTCTCTCAAAAAAGAACCAACGGACCTGTCCCCCCGGCTCCCCATGTGCTATAGTATCCTAGTATTCAACGAGAACGGAGTGATGATATGAATACAACTGTAAAAGAAATAACATTGATTATTATTGGCTCCTTATTCTTTGCCCTCGGGGTCAATTTGTTTGCCATCCCGAATGAGCTTGGGGAAGGCGGCGTGACCGGGATTTCCATGACCCTCTATTATGTATTGGACTGGTCGCCGGGTATCACCAACTTCGTCATGAACGGGATCCTCCTCGCGATCGGGTATAAGGTCTTAAATAAACGGGTGACATGGTACACCATGCTAGCCATCTTCTTTACCTCCCTCTTCATCCAATTGACGGAAGGGATGGGAAATTCCGTCGACATTATGCTCGGCACGGTGTTTGCCGGTGTGTTCATCGGGATCGGCCTTGGCCTTGTGCTGCGTTCAGGCGGGACGACGGGTGGGTCAACGATCATTGCCCGCATGCTCAATCAACAATTCGGCTGGGCTGTCAGTACGACCATGTTCGTGTTCGATATCCTCGTTGTGCTCGGTTCCTCGTTCGTCATCGGAGTCGAGAATACAATGTACACCGGTATCTCCATCTATATCAGCACGAAGATCTTAGATTATCTGATTGATGGATTCGATACACGTAAAGCGGTTACGATCATTTCTCAGGATACCGATGCCATCGCGGAGAAAGTGAGCGCCGAAATGGACCGTGGCGTCACCGTCATCAACGCAAGAGGCCACTATTCAAAGGCGTCCAAAGATATTCTATATGTCGTCATCAATAAGCAGGAGCTCTTCTTACTGAAGAAAATGATCCAGCAGATCGATGAGAAGGCATTCGTTGTTGTACATGATGTGCGAGATGTGTTCGGGGAAGGATTTACGTTTCCAAAGACGTAAGCTTGTACCACGGGGACAGGTCCCTTGGCACCCTCGCTGGATCTGGATGGAAAGGGTCTGTATCGTTACGTCAAAGTACATGTCTCGAATCAACTAAAAAAAGAGAGCTCGCCATATTGGCGAGTTTCTTTATGATACTTATGAAATGGTCCATCACAATCGTTTAAACAAGATGATTGCCTATGAAAAAAAACCTGCAAAAGGAAAATAAGCGGAGATATTCCGATTACATTCAGAATGGAGCTTGTTTCGGGGTAAATAAGGGGAATTTTTCCGGTTATGGCCAGAAAAATCACCCCTTTTTTGTTCTTTTGAGTAAATAGGCGGAATCTTTCCGTCTATTTCAGCCTCTCTTAATCTATGATGACGAATTAACCGGAATTTTTCCGTCTATTCACCCGACCTACAAGTGCGCCCCCTCTAGTACAGTAGTCAATCGATAGGTCATCCAACACTTCTTCATTCTGACCTTACCTACTCCATTGAAATCGGAATTTCCAGCGAACCCATTTTCGATCCATCTTTTGCTGAGTAGTAAAACAATTCAACCCTTGTGACTGATTCATTTTTAAACGTAATCGTGAATTCACCCCAGGCAGGGGCTCCATCTGTTTGGTAGTTGCTTGTTTCCATTTCGTTTTCTCCAGCATAAAGAGCATATTGAAATACCCCTTCAAACACTCGTGCCTTCCCAGTGACCATTACTTCATCCTCAGACTGAGTGACCGCCACATCTTTAAATGCCTCATTCTCATAAACCATATCCCCTGGAACCTCTGTCTCAGACTCACTTTCCGTTGGTGAATTTTCTTGTTTTGTTTCAGTGACATTCGGTTTTCCGGTTTCTTCTTTTGATTGTTGAGTATAAGCAACAAAGCCGCCAATCATAAAAAAAATGATGATAAAAGCCAGTTTCTTCATCAATCTGCACCCCTTTTCACCATAATGGGATGGGTAAACATCCTTTTAAAGGGCTAGTTTATAGCGAATATAATAAACTAATATTCGGTTCCTGAATATATTATTCTCTTGTCGGTAGTTCATTTTCGTCGGGCGAAATCCATTATTGCCTGCATACACTCGTATGACCATCTCCATGCTTCTCCCATTTTCAATCCATCCATTTACACCTTTTTAACAAAAAATGAGACTTTCTGCTCGGATTATCGTGAGAATCTTTACAAAAACCCTCAGGATACTGGGTATTTTTTATGATAGATTAATAGATGCCCGGCCGAGGCTACTACATATCAGGAGGATCAACCCATGAAGAAAACCGGACTACTTACATTATCTCTTGCTTTATCCATGGTATTTCTGCCTGGTGCATCCAGTGCATCGACGACTGAGGCAACAATCATCGATTCACAAGGAAACACGGTTGAAATCGGACATGCATTGCCTAAATCGAAAACGAAGGGGAAGCAGACGTTCGATACTCCTTCTCAAGTTGAGAACAGCACGGTAGCAGACATCCTTGATGAAAAAGGAAAGAAAATCAAAGAAAGGTCGATTAAAAAGTCAAAAGAGAAAAATCCATCATCTGAAGAGTTATTCGGTCTGTTTGACTGGTTAGGAGGAGGCGGATCCGGCGGCGGAACGACTGAGCCACCTGCAGCAACAGACCGCACCGTTACAGTACTCGTTGCAGTCGATGAAGAGTATCGCGCCGCACATCCGGATTGGCAGACCCTTACGACCAATATCATAGAGAAAGCGGACGACGGCTTCACCCGTGATCACGGTATCGACTTTGAAATCAAAGCCTTTGCAGAGTGGGATTCGAACGGAAACAATGCTTCTGAAATCCTGCAGGACCTTGACCGTGACTGGAACGGCAATGGCTATGACTTTGTTGCAGGCTTCACACGTGATGTGAACTTCAACTCTGGCGGCATTGCATACGTGTACCCTTCAGCACCTAACGGAAGTGCCATCAGCGTCAACCTTGACCAGGGAGCCGAAAACACATGGCACGCAGCCCAGCATGAATTCTCCCACAACTATGGAGCCGGTCACGACGCCCAGGGAAGCGGCATCAAATGCATCATGAACTATGATTATTCCTATCAAGTAGACTACTGGGATCAAGAGCACGACAACCAAATTCAAGCACATTAAACGTGGTTCGGGAACTGATTGAATTTGTCCTCCTCACAGACTCTGTGGGGAGTTTTTTTATTCATTACCGTATACTTCCCGTATCCACGACCGTCAAGTATCAGCACCCTTCTCATATGACCATACCCCTGCATAAATTCGCCAATTCCACACACAATAAACAGAATCGGTGAAAGGGGGCCATGAAGATGAAGAGTGGCGATAGCAACCATCAAGACTGGGTTGAAGTTCTTTCTGACTCAAATGACTTTATCCATTATCACACTTCCTTGACTGATGGAGAACCTTTTTGGATTTCCTATTATCGTACACTTGTTTCTTCAGATACCTTACATAAAGATGTTCTTCCCTACATTCAGAAACAGAGTTCGTTAAGAGAGTTAAAGAGCATCATCCCCATTCAAGAAACTATTCTTACGAGTGATCGGGATGAGATCATCGAGAACCTTATGAACGGATATATGGCGATTCAAGTTCACTCCCATGATGATGAATGTTTGTTAGTGAATATCGCCAACAATAAATTTCGTGATATTGGAATCCCCATACTGGAAGACTCTGCATTAGGTCCGAAGGCTGGATTTATAGAAGAAATTGATACAAATATCAATCTGATTCGCAAAAGATTGCCCATTTCAGACCTGACCGTCAAGGAAATGGAGGTCGGGAAATTATCGAGTACCAAAGTGGCTGTCTTGTATGTGAATGGGATCGCCGATAAGGAAAATGTCAACACCGTCGTCCAGAGGATCACAGATATTCAATATGATCATATCCAGGACAGTGCCTATATCTCCGCGATGATTGAGGATAATTCACATTCATTGTTTCCCCAGTCCATCTCAACGGAAAGACCGGACCGGGTAGCAGCTGGGCTTACGGAAGGGAAAATCATCATAGTGGTTGACGGATCACCAAACCTGGTGATTCTACCAATCACGTACATGGAATCCTTTGTCGCACTCGAAGATTATAGTTATTCCTGGATCATCGCCAATTTCTTTCGATTGCTGAGGTTTTCGGCCATTTTCATCTCTTTTTTCATTACACCGATGTATGTGGCCATCATGACCTTTCATTACGAATTAATACCCGCCCGTTTATTGGAGCCCCTGGTAGGGTCAAGAGCGACTGTCCCTTTCCCACCGTTTCTGGAGGCCCTGTTTTTAGAAATCATGATTGAAATGGTGAAGGAAGCAGGGATTCGTTTACCCCTGAAGATCGGGCAATCACTTGGTGTTGTAGGGGGGATTGTCATAGGGCAAGCTGTTGTGGAAGCTGGGCTTACCAGTAATGTCTTGCTGATTTTCGTAGGGCTTGGCACATTGGCTTCATACACATCACCAGTATATAAATTTAGTAACACCATCCGCTTCATCAAATTTCCAGTCATTTTCTTTGCGGCGTGGATGGGTTTATTGGGTATTTTTTGTATGCTTGATTTTTGCCATCATCCATTTAATCAGGTTGACGTCACTTGGCCGCCCATATTTAAGCTTATACCCTTTACGAAAAACCGCACTTCAAGATTTGTGGATCAGACTACCTTTTTCTATGCAGAAAGAGAATCCCCAAAGTGTAAGACCACAAAAGAAGAAGAAATTGGTGGATAGTAAGAAGGCTCCAGAGCCGTTGAATGATTTTTATGAATAATGTTATAGGGTGATGACGTTTGAATGTAAATATCAGGCACCAAGTGTCTCCATATTTAGTCTTTTTTATCATATATAGTTCCCAGGTCGGTGTAGGCATTCTAAGTTTTCAACGAACGATCACAATGAAAGCTGGACATGATGCTTGGATTAGTGTCCTGGTGGCAGGTTGCCTGGTCCAGGTTTTCATTTGGGTGATGTATACACTGTTAAAAAAAGTGGATGGGGATATCATTGACGTACATACTGCCGCCTTTGGGAAGATCACTGGGAAATGTTTAAGTCTCTTCATTATGATTTACTATGCTTTAGCCAGCATATCGGTCCTGCTGGCATTCATCGAGATCATTCAAGTATGGATGTTTCCTGTATTGCCTACGTGGCTCATTTCCACACTGATCATGGTTTTGGTTTATTATTGCATTTCAGGAGGATTCCGAGTCGTTGCCGGCGTGTCTTTTCATTCATTTATCTATCCACAAATCCTGATCATCATCCTGTATTACTACCCATTGAAAGTGGCTCACTTTTCAAACCTCTTGCCTGTCATGAATCACTCGCTCATGGATATGCTGGACGCCGTTAAAAATTCAATGTACACCATTGCTGGTACTGAGACGTTATTAATGTTCTACCCGTTCATCAGAAACCCTGATAAATCCAAAAAGTTTGCTCATCTCGGTGTCCTTTTTACCACACTGCTCTACACCCTTTCCTGCATCGTTTCTTTAACCTATTACAGTGAAGAACAGTTAAAGACAACGATTTGGCCGGAGCTTTCGATTACCAAGATCATTAAATTCTCTTATTTGGAGAGATTTGAATATTTGTATATCTCCATGTATTTAATCATTGTGACGGCTCTGATTGCGCTCCTGTTATGGAGCTCAAGCAGGGGGTTCAAGAAGATTTTCAATATGAAACAGAAGTATGCCCTGCTGATCACAAGCTTGGTTAGTGTAGTGATTTGCCAATTTTCAAATGAAACGGTCAAGGAGATGATTAATACATCTGTAACGCAGATGAATCTCTATATCTTTTATATTTATATCCCTCTGCTTTTGATTTATTTCACCTTGTTTAAAAGGGGGAATCAACGTGGTTAAACGTACTGCCCTTTCGATAATGTTCATTTTACTTTTATCAGGCTGCTCCATGCTCCCAACTAAGATTGTCAATGAGATTGGTATGCTGCAGGGCGTCAGCTATGACTCGGCTGACGATGGAGAGGTATTGGGAACGATTGTATTTCCTATTATTAGAAAAGACATGTCACATTCTGAAGTTCGCTCTTCCATAGGACAAACCAGTAAAGAAATTCGGACTAACTTAAATAATGAAACACGATTGAGCTTAGTCAGTGGTCAGCTACGATTTGCTCTTTACGGGAGAACTCTCGCGGAAAAGGGGATCAATGATTTTGTAGATACGCTGAATCGTGACCCCTCCATCGGAAGTATTGTTCAAGTAGCCATTGTGGACGGGAGTGCGAATGACTTATTAAATTCAAATAAACTGCAGAATGAGAATATCTCCATTTATCTTCAAGAATTATTGGATCATAACATGGAATCAGGGCAGCTCCCGCATACCAATTTACAGACGTTTTTATTTCAATTGCATCAAATCGGACAGGATCCTTATCTACCAATAATGAACAATGTAAATGGCAACATCAAAATCACGGGAATGGCCTTTTTTCGCTATGATAAATTTATTACATCCATACCGATGGAAGATGTATATAGTTTCAAAACATTGGTGGATAAAGATAAAAACGATGGGATCCAAGGGTATACGTTTGAAAATGGGGACAAAGTGGTTCTCGAAACGCTGGAATCAAAGCCAACATATACCGTCAACATCGTCCAGGGAAAACCGGAGTTTACTATTAATCTGAAAATGAAAACCAGACTATTGGAATATGCTCCTTCAAAGGGAAAAAGGCAGGCTTTTGATAAAAAGAAATACAAAGGGAAGATCGAGAAACAAATAGAAGAAAAATCCAACAAAATCATCACACAATTTAAGGAACATAATGTGGATCCATTAGGGTTAGGTGCAAAATATAAGGAACAATATCGCAAATTTAATAAAAAACAGTGGGAAGCGTATTATCCAACCGTACCGGTTTCCGTTAAGGCAAAAATCAATATCCAACAAACAGGGACCGTCGACTAAAGGCATATAAAATATTTGAAAAAAGAGAAGCAATCTTCACTTTATGGTGGATTGCTTCTCTTGACATGCTTATACGACGATGGCCCACACAATCGTTTAAACGATTAAGGTTCAAACATCACCGTCTTCGTCCCTGTTAATGCATTTTCATTGGTTACAAAATAGTAGTTCGAAGCTCCATCTACTCTTAATGGCCCTGTCCATTCGATGCTATCGAAATCACTATTGTATATCCCGATTGGCGGTAAATCGCTTCCCACCTCAGGAATCGTGACGTTGCCCCGGAACCAGGTGGCGTTAATATGATTATAGGCGGCAACAGCTATTTCACCGTCTGCGCGGGAGTCGACCATCCGCTGAATCCTTAATCCATCATGAACCATGCGGTTGATCCGGGTACCGTAAAGATAAGCGTTCACATCTCCCATGTGGCCTGCCTGACGGATTTCTCCTACTACTCTTGCATTTAACAGTTGAAAATCAACGGCGGTAACCGGATCGACTTCGTCCACATTTTGAAAGGCGATATCCCCACTGATCATCGCTCCGTCTGTGTAATTGGAACTGGTGCTGACCGAAGTCCCGTTGTTGATGGTCCCCACTACGGTCACGGGACTGGCCACAAATTCCGGTCCTTGCGACGTGTACGCCTGTTCGGCCGTTCGACTGGTCTGAATGGTGATGCTTCTTGCAACGGATGAAGCAAAATCGGCTTGACTCGAATCGCCGAGCTCCCATGGTCCGACTCCCAACATTTGAACATGGCGAGCAGGCGGGATGACCACATCTTCGTTAAAGGCAGAGTTTGCAGCGATGAGAACCATGATCCTCGCCCTCATCCCGGATTCAACGGCCTCTGCACTATTCGTTCCGGCATCAATGGCTGCCTGGAGCGACGTGTACGGATCCGATGGGGTTCCATCCCCCGGACCGGTTGCATTTGAATCTGCCCAAATCACCAGTTCGCCCCATTCAAAGACTCCCGGCCCTTGTTCACCTTGGGGTCCCTGTTCTCCCTTAGGTCCTGCAACACCTGGAACCCCCTGTGGTCCCTGTGGTCCCGGCGGCCCCGGAGGACCTTCACAAGTAAAAGGATAGAAATCACAGCCTTGCGGAGGAAGGGGAACAGAATTCGGATTGATTGCTCCCCCTCTTCTAAGCTTTGGTATTAAATCACCAGCATTAAATTTTTTCATCATTTTCACCTCTACACCATTCTATTCGGGTGATTGGGAGAGGTATGGACGAGTCATGAAAAATAAACGAAAACCTATGTCGCATTCCTCCTTTTATTGATATACCATGTTCAATGCACGGTTTTTCACCCATAATATTCCTCTTGTTCCACTGATGTAATATAATGGTAAAGAATAGAATGATACATAGGAGATGAGATCGCCCGTAGGAAATTACACGTCTAAAAGGAGAAAAAAATATGGAACTTAAACGAACCGGCCTAGTACTATCCTGTCTCGCCATTCTCACCTTTGCCGTGGTGAAGGCGATTGAAGAAGCAGCTCGGTATATGTCAGATGGCTCTTTCAACTTTATGGGATGGTACCTCTACGCTTTAATTTTTTTGGTTTTCCTGGTTGGAATCACCTGTTTTTTCTACAAAAAACAAGAGTCATAGACCGCTTCTATGACTCTTCTATCAAACTCGATCCAACACTTCAAACGTCTTCCCCGCAACATCCACCTCATACCCTGCTTCAAACTGCCCCATCAATAACCGCAATCCATTTTCACGGTCTTTAAGGTTTTCTTTTTCATCCAATAGTTGTATTCCATAGGACGCAATATCCGCTACGACCCTCTCATTTCGGTAATACGCGAGAAGGACCGGGTCCAATTCAATTTCTCCATATCCCTTGTAGAAGAGGTCAATGTGTTCAGGACGCTCATCCTTGAAGCACAGGCCCAGTCCGACTCCGGGGAACATCAAATCCCTTTCGACCGGTGCCATGACCGGATCGTCCCAGTCGACAACATAGAGTCTTGCATTCTCATCGATCATCACATTACCCGGATGAATATCCCCGTGACACAGCACAAATCCCCTTGAATCCGTCCCCTTCAGCCTCTGTCCAAGTTCCTCCGTCCGTTCCACAAGTATCAGGATGTCACTGCGTTTTCTTTTCCAGAAATCGATAAGCTTCTTGGCCACTCTGTCACGTGGAACATCAATATCCATTTCCCGATCCAGTTCCCTTACCTTTCTGCACCACGGACCCGAAAAGTCCTCTTGGTGAAGTTGTTCTTGAAGGTCGGGAGGAACCTGAACAGAGTGAATCGATTTCAGGATGTGACCAAAACGGTTGGACTGTTCAGTCGACAAGCCCGTCTCGAAACCTGTTTCCCCTTCAACAAAAGAGGAAAGGATCCAGTGAAACCCTTCATGCTGAGCGACCACTTCATGTGTTGTTGTGGGGATGGGCGGGATGACCTCATCTATTCCTTCAGAGGCGAGATGATGAGTGATCCTGACTCCTGATTCGTTGAAGAATCCTCTAATCAATTTAAGGAAAAAGACGTCTCCATTTTCCCCTTCCACCCGATAGACGGCTGCCTGGGGATCGTGTCCGATGGGCAGGAAGTTCACCACTTCTATATCCAGATCATAATGTTTCTTTAGTCCATCGATGATTTTCTCATCCTCAAGTTCAGGTTGCTTTAACATTCATCCATTTCCCCCTTATACGAATGAACGGGATGAACCTCAAGTCTCCACCCAAACCCCTCCCCCTCGTCCACTTGAACCGATGGATGCAGGGACGCTACCCGTATCGCATCTTCCAGTTCCTCTGCCTCGATGATGAACACACTGCCGATCTTTTCTGCCCTTTCATGGGTGTCCTCCACCACCACCTGCCCGCCGCTTCTCCGCAACTGTTTCACACCCTTTTCGACGCCCGCGTCTACCATCACTTGACCTGACTTGAAAAAGGCGTCAAGATGGGGTCCGCATTTGGCCATGATCGCATCGATCTCTTCCTTTGGTTTTCTATCCATTTTCTCCGCATTGTAGTAGCCGACGCATAAGAATTTCATGAGATAGCCTCCTTTTCTTTATACCATTCTACATTCAGTACCATTGCCCTTTATAAAAAAAACGGACCTGCTTTACCGAACAAGCAGGTCCGTCCCTCTCCTAACACCTCACATACTTCCTCTTAAACCCGATCCGTCCCTTCTCCATCTGCTTCTCAATATCTTCGGCCGCCTTCAGGACACTGTTCTTCTTCCCTTCCCGTACCATTTCAACCGGACCGATTTCCTTCGCCGTCTGGAGCGCTTGTTCATGAAGGGGCACATAGGAAACGCCTACGGTCGTGACGAAGTTATTCATCGAAGATTTCGTCCGCTCTGGTGCGTCATGAATGGTGTCTTTCACTTTCTGAAGCATTCCGGCAAGTTTCGTTTCGGAAAACGCTTCGTCCTTCCGGTTCCCCAGCAGCCAGCAGTAGCAGCTCCACCCCGCTGACATCTTCAGTTCTTCCCCGCTCTCGATCCATTTATCGGCCACTTCTTGAGCGATATCAGATTCTGATAGCGTGACAGCCACCACGTAGTCCGACAGCATATAGAAGTAGGCTGCTTCGATCCAGCGTTCAAAGTCCGCCTCGGTCATCTCTTTCGGATCGGCGATGATGCCGGCAAAGTACATGGCATCGTAATTCCCTGTTGCGTATAATTCCTCCGCAAGTGCCTGATCCTTCTTGATTTTCTTCGCGATGGGCTTCATGGCACCTGTTGCGACACCGAACACCGGCTCATGTGCGCCATTCGATATGTACATTTTCTTACTTCGTTCCTTGCCGAGGGCTTCGAGCTCACTCATGACGGTTTCCAGATCCATCCTATTCACTTCCTTATCTTAAAATTACAATAAAACAGCATTGATCGGAGCATATCTTCGTATTTCATATTGTCTTCTCTATTTAGTTCATATAATGTTTACTGTCTTAATATACCTATTCTACCTCAAAAGGCCTTTTCCTTTTCATGATAAAAAAAGAGCTTCCATAAGAGACTCTTTTATGATTAAAAGGTCCGTCCCTCAAACCGTATCGAGGGACGGACCTTTTCAGTTATTCGCCTGAAGCCTGAACTCTATGTTTCATCTTACTATTCCCGATGACAATCCCACAAAGTATGATTCCGACGCCAATCCATTGCAGTGCACGGACCTCTTCATGAAGCACGAGAAAGGACATCAGTACAGCCACCGGAAGTTCGGATGCCGTTAAGATTGTGCCAAGTCCTGGTCCCACTTTGGGCATTCCGATTGAGAATAGAAGTGGTGGTAGCGCTACACCAAACACCCCAAGTATGACACCATACCGCATCACACCCGTTAAAGTAGGAATATCCAATAGGAACACAGGCGGAAATAGAATAAATACGACCAGTAAGCCACCCGTCGAGAGGATGGCACTTTTTAAGACGGGTGGAATCTCTTTCCCAACAGAGCTGCTGAGGGACAGAAACGTCGCGAAAGAAATAGCGGCCAGCCCTCCCCACACTGCTCCTTCCACCGTGAATGACACATTCCCTTGTAAGAGGGCACCAGACGCTAATAGTGAGCCAATCAGGAGAATGATGATCGAGACTATTTTTTCTTTAGTTGGTTTCTTCTTATATAGAAACCACTCCATCAACGTACCGATCCAAACAAATTGAAATAAGAAAATAATGGCAAGAGAAGCGTTCAGTGTTTCTAACGCTTGATAATACAATACTCCTGTCAATCCAAGAGGAACTCCAGATACTGTCAATTTAAAAGCTTGATTGAGAGAAATACGTTTCTTCCTAGTGAACAAGACCAGAAGCCATATAAGGATAGTGCCAAATAAAAACTGTCCACCCGTTACCTCTGTTACTGAAAAACCGGCTGAATAAGCCAATTTCACAAAAGTCGATAATATCCCATAACAGCATCCACCCAAAAAGACAAGGAACGCATAATGCCAAGCTTTCATTTTCCAGCCTCCTTCTTTTCAAATAAAAAGCCACACAATCGATCATTCAATCGATTGTGTGGCGAAAATAGAGCGTTCACTCTACAAAAATCCACTTCCGTTAAGGTTTTAGTATGAACTATCTTTTAGTATAAGAAACACACATTTCCAGGTCAAGATATGATCTGAAAATAACATCTTAACTGCTCTTATGATTTTTTCTATTTTTCACAAATGCAATCATCAGCAGCACAATCGGGATCCCAACAAGTAGCGGAAGATGCAGCACGTACATGACCACCTTCAATCCTTCATGAATATGTTCCTGAAAATTCCTTGCAATCGCCATCGACATAAACAGAACAATCAGCCCCAATGGATAGGCGAGGCGGGATGGAGATTGCACTTTAAACAAGCTTGAAGTGCCGATAACCGCCGCATAGAATAAGATGCTGATCTTAAAGAAGATACCGATTATCAGACCAAGCATGAAAAAGACATCCAGGCGCTCCAGAAAATCAGCCACCTGGATCGACTGGACCGTACTGAGAAGCGGAAATTGTGAGCGGGCTGTAAGATCCACACCCAGGACACTGATATTGATGAGCATCGTGAGAATCAGATTGATTCCGCTTAACCCTGTTGCACAGAACATGGTCATTTTCGCCTTCTTTGGATTATTCAAATACGGCAGTACCATAGTAAGGACGATGACTTCTGTGAAAGGAAAATACAAGGTTTGAGTAAACACCACTTTGAGGACCGGTGCAAGCCCTTCTTCAAGTACCGGCTGCAAGTTCTTAAAGTCAATCAGCCCGGACACGACAATCAGGATGAATCCGACGACCGAAAGCAGGAACATGAGCATAAAGAGCAGTTCCCCTGAACGGGCAATGACTTCGATTCCCTTTCGGACCGTGTAGATGATGACCAGCATCAACAGCGCATTGGCGATGAATAACGGCGTTTCCGGATACGCAAACGTTAAGAGCATTTCGCCAAAATCCCGCAGAACCCTTGAAGCATCATACATAAAGAAGAACAGATACAGGAATGCAAGGATCGTCCCTGCCCCCTTCCCGAGAATCTTCTGCATGTACTCCGTCGGCAGCAGATCGGGATAATACATATAAAGCTTATGGTACACGAGTAAAAGCACGAAGCTGACCAGCATCCCGATCAGGATGGCCAGCCATGCGTCCTGCTTTGCATCGATGGCAAGAGGGACGAGTAGTGCACTACCGAGTTCAAACAGGACCATCAAGACAAAGAGCTGAATGGCACTGATTTTGGCTTTTTCCACGTTACACGTCCCTCCTTCGTCTTATTCTCCTTCCAAACTTGACAGAAAAGATTTATTTCTGAGGCCGGCACGGCGGATATAAGCTTCCACCGTAACGTCCACCTGTAATTCCGGGAAATAGACCTCGTTCCACATCGCTTTTAGTTTTTCCCAATCATCCGGTCTTGAACGCCGGATCACTCCGTCAAACCCAAAGAAATCGGCTTGATTGGTTTTAGCCTGTTGAACCGCTTTCTCTATTTCACTCTTAATTTCTTTCTGCACCTTTTTCTCCATCTCAGAAATGACCTTTTCATTTGTGATATCTTCCGCCACATCGATTCCGCCGATCGTTCCTTCCACACTTGTATGGATGGTGATATGTGGTTTACCGTCCTTCATTTTCCCTGAAACGTTTGTTTTTTGCCGGTCGGCTTGATAGGCGACTGCATCCTTCTTTCCTTTCCAATCAATGTTAATGTCTGTAGCCTTTATTTTATCCAGGATCCAGACGGTTCCCCTTGCCGTTTTTCCATATGACCAATCCACTAATTTCCCTTTTTTCAAAAGGGCGATCCCACTGGCTTCCAATGTCGATTCAGGCTCACTTTCCTGAATGTTATCCAGTTGGCTCGCATGCTTCGGGTCCCCCATAAGCCGAAATCCTGATACGACGGTTGCCCCATCGGATGATTGCAAGCCTTTCATCACATCTTGGATCGACGTCTTCAACGTCTGCCCCCATTTCTGCTCTGAAAATTCCAATGTCTTCAACACTTTGTTTGCCGGGATTTTATCCACTGGGGTCAATGCCCGCAACAAATCTTCCGCCGTAGAGTGATTTGCGATGACCATGGTCGTCGTAATCCGGAATTCATGATCCCGGTCGATGGCATCGATGATGGTCGCAACGCCTTCTTCCCTTGCAAGCCCTTCCCCGACGACGACCAGATTGGCATGGGCATAATAGAGTCTGCGAGAAATTTTACTTGAAGCGCGCCTGCTTGCTTCAACCAGGTTATCCCCGGTTGCCTTATAGATGGTAACAGGCGGGCTTTGTGATCCGACTCCGCCTCCGCGCATGCCTCCTGCCACGTTACCGGGATTAATGATCTGCAGGGTCATCGAATATTTACCCTCCTCGGTTTTATCCACCCCCATGGCGGCCACGATGGCAAGATCGGTTAACTCCTTCTTGCTCCAACAGCCATTCAGGAAAAAGGGAATGATTATGATCAGGAAACACAGCGTCTTTTTACGAACCATTGCGGTCACCTTTTTCTGCGTCCCTGTTTATCATTCCACGGGAGGAAGGCGTCGAAGGGCCCTGCCCAGCCCCCTCCCGGATCGTGTTGGCGCTGATCAGTCGCGGCCTCTGTCTTAAGCTCCACCATGGTAAACGTACAAACGTATCTTTATTGTTCACCGGAATAAACGGGGCAAATGGCGCCATATAAGGAACACCAAAGGAACGTAGACCGCATAAATGAACCACCATGAACAGGAAGATTAAGATGATTCCGTAGAATCCGAAAGTCGCTGCCCCGATCATGAAAAGAAACCGGATCAAGCGGGCAGAAATCGCCATATCAAAAGACGGGGTCGCAAAGCTTGCAATGGCGGTCATTGATACGACAATAACCATCGCAGGCGACACGATGCTTGCTTGAACCGCAGCCTGTCCAATAACGAGGGCGCCGACAATCGAGACGGCGGATCCAATGGCTTTCGGCAAGCGGATCCCTGCTTCCCTCAGGATTTCAAATGTGATTTCCATCAGGAGGGCTTCCACGAATGCAGGGAACGGAACGGATTCCCTTTGGGCAGCAATGGCGACGATAAGCATCGTCGGTACCATTTCCTGATGGAAGGTGGTGACCGCAACAAAGGTCGCAGGGGCTATCAGGGAAATCGTAAACATCAAGATCCTCAGCAGGCGGATTGATGTCGCAATGTCAAAGCGCGCGTAGTAGTCCTCTGCTGACTGAAAGAACTGAATGAACAACGCAGGGGCTATCAGGACAAACGGCGTTCCATCCACAAAGATGGCAATCCGTCCTTCAAACAGATTTCCCGCCACCACATCCGGTCGTTCCGTGTTAAAGATCGTTGGAAATGGCGTCATCGTCTGATCTTCAATCAGTTGTTCGACATAGCCTGATTCCAAAATGCTGTCGATATCGATTTTGTTGATTCGCCGGCGGACCTCTTCCACCACCTGATCATTGGCGATCCCGTGTATGTACATAAGCGTCACATCTGTTTTCGTGACGCGTCCCACCTTAAAAGATTCCATCCACAAATCAGGTGTCTTAATGATACGGCGGACCATGGCGGTGTTCGTATCAATTGATTCAATAAAGCCTCCCTTTGGACCGCGCACCACGACTTGAGTCGTTGATTCTGAAATGGAGCGGGTTTCGCCCCCTTTCGTACAGGCACTCAAAGCCTTCCCTATTCCCCCGATCAGGACAATGGTGTCACCTGCCATTAGCGATGCAAACAAGCTTTCCCAAGTATCAATGGAAGACACATTCCCCACTGTCATCATATCTTCCGTAATCAGTTCCAACGCATCGCTCTCATTTAGTTCTTCTTTATGTTCATCCTTCATCATGGACTGAAGCAAGAACTCCTGAATCGACTGATTATTAACGATACCTTCTATATAGACAACGGCCGTTTCAATTTCGGAATCCTTCCCCATTTTCAGTCGTCGGATAATGACGTCCGGACTGTTTCCTGTTTTATTTCGGATGAAGTTTAGATTGTCTTGTAACGAAACGTGGAGATGGTCTGGAGATGGTTCCGAGGAATTACTTTCAACATCATTCTTTCGGCTCTTTTTTGATTTACGATCCTTAAAGAAAGAAGGCATAGATTGCAACACCTTTCTCTTATTTTTTATTACTTTAACCATAAGAGGGGGAATTATGTAATTTTTAACAACGTGTGGCCGTATGAACCTGGCTAACAGGGAGGAACCTAAGAGGAGGAGTGTGATTCAGAGTGAAAATCATGGGTATTACTTTATTGATGCTGGGATCAATGATCGCTTTTTCCCTGGGCCTTGACCTTTTTCAGGGATACACGATGAGGGAAGCATGGCATAATGCCATAAGTCCGTTTCGGGTGATGGAAGTGGCAGAATTATTCGTGCTTTACTTTCTTCTGCTCCTTTTGATAGTGAACATAGGAATCCAATATTTCAAAAAAAGAAAGGCGAGTAATTGAGAATTTCTGAACTGTTAACATTCTCCAAGCTTCAGGCTTTCCATTCAGATTCTAATCTTCTATAATAATAATTAAGAATTATTATAATTATCACACTATTAATGTGATAGTTGCTTCACCCTATTTTTCAAAACAGGAAGGTGAATCGTAATGGAAAAAGAGAATCGCCCTGATCAAAAGGATCACTCCGCTGCATCAGGAGAATGTCCGTTCACTCATCACAAGGATAGTGCCATCACGACGACGACAGCCCCTGGGGGAACCACGAACAAACACTGGTGGCCGAATATGCTTAACCTCAGCATCCTTCGCCAGCATGACCGGAAGTCAAACCCGATGGGAGAAGACTTCAATTATAAGGAAGAATTCGCAAAGCTTGATTACGATGCCCTGAAGCAGGATCTTCACAACCTGATGACAGACAGTCAGGATTGGTGGCCGGCCGACTACGGTCATTACGGTCCCTTCTTCATCCGCATGTCATGGCACGCGGCAGGTACATACCGTGAAACCGACGGACGCGGAGGCGGCTCGTCAGGTGCACAGCGCTTTGCGCCACTTAACAGTTGGCCGGACAACGTCAACCTTGATAAAGCCCGCCGCCTGTTATGGCCGATCAAGCAAAAATACGGTAACATGATTTCATGGGCTGACCTGCTTGTGCTGACAGGGAACGTCGCCCTTGAATCCATGGGCTTGAAGACGTTCGGATTCGGTGCCGGTCGCGAAGACATCTGGCATCCTGAAGAAGACGTGTATTGGGGAAATGAGAAGGAATGGCTTGCCGACAACCGATACTCAGGCGATCGTGAACTTGAGAATCCACTCGCTGCCGTCCAAATGGGGCTCATCTATGTAAATCCTGAAGGACCGAACGGCGAACCCGATCCACTGGGAAGTGCCCGGGATATCCGTGACACATTCGGACGCATGGGGATGAATGACTATGAAACCGTTGCACTGGTCGCAGGCGGTCACACATTCGGGAAAGCCCACGGAGCCGGTGACGCTGAACTTGTCGGCGACGACCCGGAAGCGGCGGATATTGAAAACCAGGGATTCGGCTGGATCAGTTCATATGGAAGCGGAAAAGGCCGCGACACGATTTCAAGCGGTGTCGATGGTGCCTGGACGACGAATCCGACGAAATGGGACAACGGATACTTCGACCTGCTATTCGGCTATGAATGGGAAAAAACGAAGAGTGCGGCTGGTGCCTCCCAATGGGCTCCCGTTGGCATGACGGAAGAACATATGGCTCCTGACGCCGAAGATCCATCCATCAAAGTGAAAACGATGATGACGACGGCGGACATGGCGCTCCGCATGGATCCTGATTATGAAAAGATTTCCCGTCACTTCCATGAGAATCCGGACGAATTTGCCGACGCGTTCTCACGCGCCTGGTTCAAGCTCCTTCACCGCGACATGGGACCAAAAGCAAGATACTGGGGTCCTGAAGTGCCGCAGGAAGACTTGATCTGGCAGGATCCGGTACCGGCGGTGGATTATGACTTGTCTGATAGTGAAGTAGCTTCATTGAAGGAAAAAATCCTCGAGACCGGCTTAACGGTGAGCGAGCTCGTGAAAACGGCCTGGGCATCCGCAAGCACCTACCGAGGTTCAGACATGCGCGGTGGGGCGAACGGTGCACGCATCCGCCTGTCCCCTCAGAAAGATTGGGAAGTAAATGAACCGGCTCAACTTGAAAAAGTCCTTGGTGTCTACCAAGACCTTCAAAGCAAGCTGGATAAAAACGTGAGCCTGGCCGACCTCATCGTATTAGGTGGAAACGCAGGTGTCGAAAAAGCCGCCCGTGATGCAGGCTTCGACGTAACCGTTCCATTCTCACCTGGCCGCGGTGATGCAACGGCCGAACAGACAGATGCTGAGAACTTTGGTGTACTGGAGCCGGTCTCAGACGGATTCCGCAATTATCAGAAGCAGGAATACGCCGTCAGCCCGGAAGAAATGCTCGTGGATAAATCACAGCTTCTCGGCCTGACTGCCCCTGAAATGACTGTTTTGATTGGCGGCATGCGTTCCTTAGGCGCAAACCATGGCGATTCGAAGCACGGCGTCTTCACGGACCGTGTCGGTGCATTGACGAACGACTTCTTCGTCAACCTCCTCGACATGGGCATCGAGTGGAAACCGGCGGGCTTCAATCAATATGAAGGCCACGACCGGACGACCGGTGAAGTCGTGAGAACGGCTACCCGCTTTGATCTTGTATTCGGTTCGAATTCTGTACTTCGTGCCTTGGCTGAAGTGTATGCGCAGGATGATAACAAGGAGAAATTCGTCCGTGACTTCGTTGCCGCGTGGGTGAAGGTGATGGATGCGGATCGGTTTGATTTGAGATAGACTGTAAGTTGGCCTCTTCCTCGATGGAAGGGGCTTTTTTTATGTAGATTAAAGAAGATTCGACACGTGGGATTTAACAATTGATAATAGTCGATTTACGCTAAATCATATTATTTGAGGATGAATAATCAGAACTCCGGTTCATAACAGCTCATAACCGGACCTATTTTGTGACTGCAGCTAAACCAGACAATCTATGCCCTCTTCAGACTTTATACAGCCTTTCCCTTCCACAAACTCATTGACAAATCCATCTGCCTCCATTATTATCAACAAATCAAACAGACGGTTTATATATCGCCTAAAGGACGTGACCACTCATGATCAGAACCAAATTTTACAGAAAAGTATTCGAACTGAACGGCCATCCAGTCATCGCAAAAGGATTGCGGAGGTTCGCCCAATCAAAAGTAAGTAAACCTTTTATCGCCTCTTTTGCCAAAGTCTATAAGTTGAACATGGAAGAAGCGACCCGCGGACTCCGGGAGTACGGTACACTTCATGATGTTTTCACACGGGAACTGAAGCCGGATGCACGACCGGTCGCTGATTCTCCCGACGCATTCGTCAGCCCATGCGACGCCTATCTCTCCGTCGTCGACGATTTGACCCCGGAGAGTACATTCATGGTCAAAGGGCAGGATTATACGGTGGAAGAACTGCTCGGGTCTAAAGAGAAAGCTGCAGCGTACGCAGGCGGACAGGTTCTCATCTTTTACCTGAGCCCGACTGATTACCACCGGGTTCACGTGCCGATCGATGCACGGGTTGAGGAAGTCTACACACTCGGGAGACATGCCGATCCCGTGAACGAACTTGGACTGAAGCACGGTCTCCGTCCCCTCACACGAAACTACCGCCTCGTCTCCCGCTTCGATGTGGCCGGATCGCCGCTTGCCCATGTGATGGTCGGAGCGTTGAATGTGAACTCGATTGTCCGGACAAACACAGCTGACGTCGTTCATCGGGGAGATCCTTATGGATACTTCTCATTCGGCTCGACGGTCGTCCTTTGTGTGCCGAAAGGGAAGTTCGGCTTCACGCGGGATAAAGGACCGGTGAAGATGGGTGAGGAAATTGGTAAGTGGCATTCATAAATAAGAGACCCCTGCTCTTCTTAAGGGTGACTATAAAAAAGTAAACTCGCCGAAGTACATTCGGCGAGTTTCTTTATTAAATAGGCTTTTAGATAAGCGGAGGTTTTCCGGTTATATATAGAGTAGAGCTTGTTTTGGAGGTAAATAAGCGGAATTTTTCCGCTTACGCAAGAAAAAACCAGTCATCTCACTTCTTTTTAAGTCAATAGACGGAATCTCTCCGTCTATTTCACCCATTTTTTAATGTTCATTAGTACTTAAGCGGAATTTTTCCGTCTATTTATCTACTCTAGGTGATTAACCTGATCTCCCAACCAATATAACCGGGGCATTACGCCCCGATACTCTCCCGTACGTCTTCCTCTTGCACTTCCACTCGCTTCTCCAACTTATACACAAGCACTCCGCCAATCAACAATGCAATCCCAAGAATCTTCTCCCAGGACAACGCAGATGGTTCAAACCCGAACCAGCCTCCTGTGTTGACGATGAACGCGATCGTAATCTGCGAAATAAGCGCAATGGAGATCGCATAAGCAGGTCCGATCAGCGTGACGCCCCTCATGAGGAAGAACACGATGCCGACACCGAACACCCCGCTGAAAAGAAAGACAGGATTGACACCGCTGAAATCAAACAAACTTTTATCTTCCATACTATAAAAAACCGGCAGTGAACAGACGAGACCGAGACCAAGGACCAGGCTTGTCGTCGCCCACGGTCCTGTTTTTTCACTGACACGTGCGTTGAATACGTTTTGCAGGCTGATGAGGATTCCTGCGATGATGGCTAATCCGATTCCGAACATATGGATTCCTCCTTATTCATAGATGTTTCCTTTCGCAAGGATGCTGAGTTTATCCAGATCCTTGATGGTGATGGAGCCGTTGACCCTCTCGATGAGGTCATCCGTCGCCATTTTCTTCAACACCCTGTTCAGGTGACGGTAGCTCGTGCCGATCCATTCGGCGAGCTCCATGAGATTGGACGTATGCATTTCCTGGTGGAACATGGTCCCTTCCCCCGCCTCAGAAATCGACAGCAAGTAGCTTGCAAGGCGCACTTCGACTGGGTACAGCATGTGCATACTCGTGATATGCATTTCCGTATAAAATTTGTGTGCCACGGTATCAAACAGAAAGCGCATGATCGCTGGGTGACACTTCTCGAGTTTTGCCAAGTCCTCGAATGATAAGGATAGGAACACCCCATCCGTGACTGCCTCCACCGAGTTCAAGACCGGTGTCCCCTTCGAATATTCCACATCCCCGATCAGGGCAAGGGGCCGCTTGAACCGGTTGATCAACAGCTTTCCTTCAGGTGTATGGGTGAAGATTTTGATTTTCCCCTCCAGGAGGAAATATAGTTCGTCGAGCTCTTCCCCTGTGGAAAAAAGGACATCTCCTTTTTCAAACGAATACATTTTAATATTTTTTCTAAAGTCGGCCGGAAATAAATCGGCCAGCTCGAATTGATTAATATAACGGTCTGGTTGAGCATCTTGGATTTCTTTCATCTTCATACTCCTTTTTTACAATTGAAACAGGATCACTCCTGCCAGCATCATCGTGAGTCCGACTGCCTGCCTCTTCGTCACCGGAATCTTCTTTTCCCCGAACCAGCCACGTGATTCAATGAGGAATGCCGTTCCGATTTGCGCCACAAGAAGGATCGCGATCGCAGCTGCCGGCCCGATGCTGTGAATCGCTGTCAGTTCTGAAAATACCACGATTACCCCGAATGTGCCTCCGATCAAGTACAGGAACGGCACCTGCCTGAAGCTCTTCCCTTTTCCATCTCTTACTTTCGAGTATATCGTCATTGAAATGATAAATGCCACCAGGTGGACCATCGAAGTCGTATGCCACCCGCCGATCGCGTCACTCATCCGTGCATTGAAAATCCCCTGCATCGTAATGCAAAGACCCCCAAACAGAGCAAATAAAGCACCTTTCATCGTTCATCCTCCTATTCTTTGTTCTATTAAATAGGAGGTCGGGGATTTGTGAAAGGACATATGTCCTAAGGGTGCACGAATGGGAGATAGGGTATGCGTTTTCATGTGGATTTGTTGGCGTAGAAATCATTTTTCAGCGTAATTTTTAATTTATCAGCGAACCCAAATCCCCCCACACCAATATGGTAAAATGTAACAAGGAGGAGATACATATGAAAAAAGTGTTGGTCTTTCTAACCGACGGCTTTGCCGATTGGGAAGCAAGCTATGTAACCGCGGAGCTGAACAAATCGTGGACGGGCTACGAGGTTCAAACAGTTGCCATTGATAAGGATCCCAAGGTTTCCATGGGTGGATTGAAGGTACTTCCCGACTACAGCATGGATGATGTTCTTCCAGACTTCCATATGCTGATTATGCCTGGCGGAACCACGTGGCGAGAAGAGAAGAATCAGAAGATCCAGAAGCTTGTGAAGGAATGTTTCGATAAAAACATCTCCGTCGCCGCCATTTGTGACGCCACGACATTCCTTGGCATGAACGGATTCCTTGATCACCATAAGCATACAGGAAATTCCCTTCCTTATCTAAAAGAAGGAGCCCCGGAGTATCGAGGCGAGGAGCACTACATAACCACACCATCCGTTCGTGATAACGGACTCGTCACAGCAAATGGAACGGCTGCACTTGAATTCTCCAGAAACATTTTGCTGGAATTGAATGTTGGTGACGAGAAGGGCATACAGAATTGGTATGAACATTTTAAAAAGGGCTCTGTTCCTAGCTAAATAGAAAGTAGCCAGAGGGACAGGTCCCCTGGCTACTTGTTCATTTCACACAAAAATTGAGGGACAGAAACCTATAGGTCCGTCCCTCCCTTCTTCTATCTAGTTCCCGTAAACTGACCCGGTGGATGAGTTCAACACCCCATTGACTGCATCTAATACATAGGAAAAACCGGTGTGATTCGTCCAATCAGTCATATCAATCGTATCTCCGTTATTCAGCTTGATTACGTCAATGTCGCTGATGAAAAGAGGTGATACTTGGCTCGGCTGTGAAGAAGCTTTTGCCAGATAGACTGATTGATTTGTCCCTCCAGGCTGTACGGCTACTCTCGCTGATCCATCCGCTTCGATCAACAGAGCCGTCTGCTCGTTTACGGCAATTCCCTTCGCTTCAGTGGTCCATCCGTCCAACAGATTCCGTGATAAGAACCCGACCAGGCGCCCCATCCTGTCCCGTTGCTCGAAGTGACTATCCGTGATGGTGTGATCCAAGTAGCGATTCTTGAGGAAGTTCCTTGAAAACGTCATATAACGATTGTAGGGATCGGCCAACGCTTCGTCCGAATAGACAGTTCCATTGGCAGCGTCATACACAAATTCTCCCTGAATCGCAAGTCCTGCAGAAGTCCCGCCGATAGGGATCCCTTTCTGAATCCTCGCATTCAATGCATCCTCCAATGGAGTCCCTTCAATATAGTCAACATACAAAAACTGATCTCCACCTGCAAAGAAAACCGCTTCCGCATTCTTCACTTTATTCAGCACGAAGCTGTCATACGAGGCGTTCCGACTTTTTAACAAGATGGTTTCCACTGAATTGAGGGGTGCCCCGTTGTCTGCGGCTAAATCATATAAGTACTGATTATATCCGTCACTGCCTGATGTTCTGAGGATAACGAAGTCTCCTCCATTGGCTTTCTCCGCCATCCATTTCATCGCCTCATCTACATCCGTAGAGCCTCCCATCAGGTTCACACCATACGTCGTCTGAGTCGTCACGTCCCCTTCGCTACCATAAGGGTAATACGTATAGCTGCTTCTTGCCGCTCCTGCCGACACCACGATGCTTCCCCATAAAACGATGACCAACCATCCGGCAATCCATTTTTTCACATGTTCGTCCTCCTTTTTATCAAATCACCTACCTTACTTGCAAATTCCATGCCAATTCCGAAAAACCATTAAATAACTGAATAATACGAATAATTTGAAATTAATTGGTTCTTATTGGTTTTTTCTCTTATCTTGATAAACCCACAAAAGAACCATAAAGGCTCCTTCAAACACTCACCCATATTCCTCCAATTACAAGAATGACATCCCCCTCTTCAGCGCATACTATCCTATTGACACTACCAAAAGGGTGAGCGCAATGAATCAGAACCAATCAGGCCATTTAGCAGAAAGAGTCTCAGGGATCCTTGCATCCTTCGGAGAAAGCTCGGATGTCAAAACCCGTTATTTGAAGTTACCCGGCAGCCATCTTTCTGCCTGCCTCCTTTACATAGAAAACATTGTGGATACCATGTCCATTCAGGAGCATATCATCGAACCTTTGCTGCAAAAACCGATGCCTGATGAAGACGAACCGTTCTTCCCTTTTATCATCCAAGAGGTTCTTCAAATCTCTGATATCGAGGTCGTCGAAGACATGGCCAAGGTCATCGATAAGCTCGTGAATGGATCCACCATCATCCTGTTTGATGGCGAGTCAGATGTTCTTTCAGCGGATACAGCCAAGTGGGAGGAGCGATCCCTCTCCAATCCAAAGGGACAGCGTACTGTCCAGGGGCCAGATGTCGGCTTTACGGAGAGCCGCAGCGGAAATGTGGCCCTCATCAGGAAATACATTAAAAACCCAACGCTCCAGGCTCATACCGAAACCTACGGGAAGATCACGAATACGTCTGTCACCCTTGTTTACCTGGAGAATCTGGTGGATACAGAGATTTTATCGAGTATCAAAGAGAAGCTGAACGAAATGCCCTATGATTCGGTCATCGGTTCGAATTATATTACCGAGTATTTGACGAAAGAGTCTAAATCCCTTTTCCCTTTAGTCTTGAATTCTGATAGACCGGATGTAGCGGCTGCGGAGGTTTTGGAGGGGAGGGTGTGCATCGTTGTGGACGGAACCCCGTTCGTTCTGATTGCACCGGCTGTGCTCATCCAGTTCTTCCAGTCGCCCGATGATTATTATTTAAGCAGCGAAGCCACGAAATATGTGCGGCCATTGCGGTTTATTTTCTTCTGGTTATCTCTTTACATACCCGGCTTGTATGTGGCCTTCACGACCTTCCACAAAGGTCTCTTGCCGGTGAATTTATTGGTGGGATTCACGGCCCAACAGCAATCCGTACCGTTTCCCACCGTTTTTGAAACACTTCTTGTATTGACCTTGACCGATGCCATCTATGAGGGATCAAGCCGTCTCCCACAGAATCTCGTCATCACCATCTCTCTCTTTGGTGCCATCGTTTTCGGCCAGGCATCTGTGGAAGCACAGCTCGTACAGCCCATCACCCTGGTGATCATCAGTATTTCGTTCATCTTTTCAAGCATCATCCCGATTGCCTCCTTGAACTATTCCGTCAGGATCATTAAGATCAGCTTGATCTTGATCGGAGCATTGCTTGGATTATACGGAATCGCTTTATTCACGTTAATGCTTTTGGTTCATCTCTGCTACCTGAGATCGTTCTCGGTCCCGTATCTTGCCCCGGTCTCACCCTATTCGCGCAGGGACATGAAGAAGGATGTCTTCATCCGGAAACCGATACCTGAAATCAACCAAACCGTTCCTGTATTTCATAAGGAGGAGCAGATGGAAGATCAGTCGAAAAAGGAGAATGGTTCGTGAATCTATCCAAGTTACGTCTCATCACCATTTTGTTCGTCCTGCTGGGATCGATTATCGTAAGTTATATAAAAACGAAACAATTGAATGAGGTCGAACTCGTATCCGGTCTCGGGATTGATCAATTGGACGGTCAATATGCGGTGACCCTGCAGATCTTCAATCCTTCTGCCAATCAGAAGAATGCCGTAGACCCGACAGGCGGGTTCACCTATACCCAAATGGGCAGAACCATACCGGAAGCCATTGAAAAAATTAGAAAAGAAACGCTTAAAGATCCGATTCTTGACACCTTGCAAGTGGTCACCTTGAGCGAAGGGCTGGTGAAAGAGGAGGGTTTGAACGAAACGCTGGATTTCCTTGTGCGCAATCCCCGTGTTCCGGCGAGCATCAATACCATCGTCATCAAAGGGCAAAGTCCAGAATCATTTTTGAAGTTGTTTACCCCCCAGGAGAAATTAACTGCCTTATATACGAATACGATGCTGAGAAATTCAAAACAGGTCTGGGGAAATCTTGTGAACTCTTCATCCGAGCGCATTCGAAGCTACTTAACAGACAAGACTTCGGACATTATTATCCCATATGTGGAGATTCACGGTGATATCGATAAAGGGATGTCCAAGGGGAATATTGAGAGTTTCTCCCCCGCCTCCCATGTTTCCCTAGAAGGATTTGCGACGTTTAAAAGAGAGAAGCTGTATTCCTTTTTAACCAACGAGGAAAGCAATACATTGGCCCTTATGAAGGGAGTTGATCAGGTTGTAAACATCTCGGCACCATGTGCAGATTCACACGATGAATTTACAATTGAAACCATCTCCACCTCCTCCTCCCTGAAAGCAGACACTCAACCGGTTTCCTTCCGCCTGAAGGTAAAGATCAAAGGAAACCTTGAACAAATCGGGTGTGGGAAAGACCTTACGAAGCTTGCTTCACGAAAAACACTGCAATCTCAATTGGAAAAAAAGATCAAATCCAATATGGATGCCGTCATCAAAAAGTCTCAGGAAGATGGGACAGACGTGCTTGGATTAAAGGATGCCCTATACCGGCAAGAACCAAAGCTTTGGAAAAAGAAAAAGAACGAGAAAGATTTTCTATCGACGGTGAATGTGAACACAAGTGTCCATGTGGAGTTCATTCGATTCGGTCACGTCAAACAATAATCCAGAAAGGGGGCAGAAGTCATGAATAAGGTATCCATGTCCGCACTTGAGTTATGTTCCATGATGCTTCTTTTCCTTACCGGGAGCACGATCGTAGTAGGTTTGAACTTTACCGCCATGGAAGACAGTATCCTGGCGACTGCCATGGAAGTAGGATTCGGGATCCTTTTATTCTACTTCTATCTTCTTGTATTGAAGAAGAGCTCGTGGAAGGAATTCGTCCCCCTTTTGGAGACGGGGTTCGGTTCCCTTTTGGCCAGGATCCTGGCTGTCATCTTCAGTTTTTACTTTCTATACATTGCCGCCAGGGTCATGAATGATTTTGCCTTTTTCACTACCCAGATCCTTTATCCGGATGCCCCGAACTGGATTGCCGCCGTCCCGTTCTTACTCGTTGTCGGCTATAGTACGATGCTCGGGATCGAAGCGATTGCCAGAAGCGCTGTCATCATGACCTTCTTTTTTCTACTGATCCTGGTCATATTATGGCTGCTCGGTTTCCTTTCAGAAGAATTCCAGGTAAGATACCTCATGCCTCTCTTCTCACACGGATGGAAACCGCTCGGGCACATGATCTTTCCTACTGGTCTGACTTTCCCATATGGGGAACTTGTTGTATTTCTTGTCTTCCTACCGTACATTGCCAATAAAGAGAAGGTACAAAAGGTGGTTTGGATGCCCATCGTCATTGCCGGCGTGATTATTATGATCACCATGGAACTGGTCATTGGGATCCTTCATGCCCCCTTCGCCAATACCTATTACTTTCCATTTGTGAAAGCGATGGAATTGGTTTCGTATTTAGGAATCATTGAGCATATGGAAATCTTCACCTACCTCCTTCTGATCGGAGGAGGGTTCATCAAAGTATCCGTATTCATATACGCTTCACGGGTCGTTCTCAGCCAACTGTTCAAGGTGAAGCAAAAGAATAGGCACGTCTTCATCTTAATGGCGGTCGTGTACCTCCTCTCCCTCCATCGAAGCGGAGACATAGCCGAGCATTTATACGTGGGATTGAAGCTCGTCCCCTACTATCTCCATATCCCGCTTCAACTCGTCATTCCCTTCTTATTGGGGATTGTGGTGTTTTGGAAAACGAGAAAGAGAGCATCATAAAAAAAAGAGGCTTATCCGTTTTAAAGATAAGCCTCTTCCCTTTATTCTGAAACCTTCACAACCGTTCTCCCTCTTGCCTTTCCAGCAAGGATTCCCGACAGTGCCTCAGGCAGATCATCAAATGAGACTTCATGCTGAATGTCCTGTAGTCCATCCGGCTTCAAGTCCGTCGCCATGCGCTCCCATAGCTTGACTCTCAGGTCTTTCGGACAATATACCGAATCAATTCCCAATAAGTTAACGCCCCTTAAGATGAACGGGAACACCGTCGTCGGTACATCCCCGCCGCCGGTCAACCCACTGACCGCAACAGATCCTCCATACTGGGTGTTGCTCAATACGGCGGCAAGCGTCTTACCGCCGACCGGATCGATGGCTCCTGCCCAACGCTGTTTCCCGATTGGACGAATCTTCTCCGGATTTACGTCATCACGTGAAACGATTTCCTTCGCGCCTAAGTCTCTCAAATAATCATGTTCCGATTCTTTTCCTGTACTGGCGATAACGTCATAATTCCGTTTGGCAAGCATGGAAACCGCCATGCTCCCGACTCCGCCCGTGGCTCCCGTCACCAATACGGGCCCGTTATCAGGAGACAATCCGTTCTTCTCTAATTGATGGATGGACAGGGCCGCTGTAAATCCTGCCGTCCCGAACGTCATCGCTTCTTTCATCGTCAAGCCTTCCGGAAGCGGGATGACCCATTCAGCCGGGACCCTGGCATATTCGCTGTATCCCCCGTAATGGGAAACACCCAGCTCATAGCTGGTCACGACCACCTCGTCTCCCTCCTGATAACGGGAATCTTCTGATGACGTCACCACACCTGCGAGATCGATCCCCGGTACAAACGGATAGGATTTCACGATATTCCCCTTCGGAATGCTCGCCAGCCCGTCTTTATAATTCACGCTCGAATAATGGACGCGGATCGTCACATCCCCTTCCGGCAGATCATCATGTGTGAGCGATTCAACGTTCAACGAGAAATCTTCTTCCGTTTTATTTACAACAAGTGCTTTAAATGAATTTGACATCTGAATCTTCCCCTTTCGAATGAATTACGTTCATCATAGTATATTTTATACTGACCGGTCAATTTATTTTATCCGGCCAGTTTAAAAACACCCTCGCATTTTGTATAATGAGTGTAGTTTCAACTGGAGGTTGTATGTCACAATGGCTAAAAAAGCTGAACAAAGACGCAAACAAATACTAAAGGCCGCCTTTCAAGCTGCATCGGAAAAAGGATACGAATCCGTCACCCTGCAGGATATCGCCGATTACGCCGACGTCAGTAAAGGGGTCACCAACTACTATTTTAAAAATAAAGGCGATGTCTTCGCCCACCTGTTTGAATGGATCACCACCAGGATTTATGAAAAAGAAGCAGAATCCGTAGAGGAAAAAAACACTGCCTTGGAGAAACTGGACGCCTATCTTTCACAAGTCTTCATCAGTCCTTCTGAAAACCGGACCTTTTACCGGGTGTACCTGGACTTTCTTTCACAGGTCAAAAACGATGACCGATACAAAGAAATCAACCAGCGTTTCTATGAAAACTGCTGGTCCATAGGCGAGCAGATCATCCAACAGGGAATCAAAGAGGATGCCTTTCAAGTCGAGGATATCCAACAAGCCGCCAAAAGCATCAGGGCCATGATCGACGGCAGCCTGATTCAGTGGCTGATGAGGGATGATGATGAATTGCACAAGGATTACCGGAAGATGTGTTATGACTCTATCCTCCGTATTCTGTCACGTTAGAAGCCAAGGGGACAGGTACCGTGGCCTTTTTTGGCCGGGGTACCTGTCCCCTTACTTTTTTTTGATTTTCACCGGCGAAATTTCAACTATATCAGCGATCTTCATTTCCTCCGACATTTGCACAAAGCACAGATCCGGCGCCTACTCTCTCCCAGGAGAACCTGGAGGGTTATACTTCGGTGGAATCCGGAGCCATCCCCTCGAAATCATCAGGTTCTTTAACGGCGCAGCGAATTTCATCAGATTGATCTGGATGGAAAAGAACATCAATCCGACATCGGTCCGGACGGTCTTCGCCATGGCCTGAGCGCAAAAAGTGATGGAAGCTGCCACTTTGGCAGAAATGAGGTTGGCGATCTCATCATCGTTCAGCTTCACCCCTTCCGGCACGGCGCTTTGTTCGGATTGGGGTTTATCAGGATTGACCAGTGGCAGGGGAACGCCTTCCTTTAAAAGGAGTTTTTCTATCTTTTTCGTATCGGCCAAACTCCCTTCCAGTGCGTTCTGCAATACATGAAGCATATCCTTGTCCGTCGTCGTGTTAAGTCCTATCTGATAGAGGGCGTGGGCTTCATGAAAGGCAGTGAAAGCCGTCCAAAGATCCATCACCTCACCGACGTGAAGAGGAGGTTTGGGCGCTTCATCTGTAAAGTTCTTCATGATGGCTGAAATGGCTTCGAATACATGGGTCATCTTTGTTCCTCCTGATTACTTGTTCCTCCTATTATTCCTCTATATTTGTCAGGCATACAGAAAACCCAAAGGGACAGATACCTCGGACTTGGATTGGTCCGAGGTATCTGTCCCATTATGCAGCTTTAATCAGCGAAATCCTCTCTACTCGACTACACCCAATCCCCACTTCAAATAGCCTATCAATAACTCCGTCTGCTCCTTCAACTGAATCGTCTCAGAATCCAGAATGGCATGGTCCATCGCCATTCCGTCGATATGGGAGATGATAGCCTTGGCCATCACCTCTGGGTCAAATTTCGGTGTAAACTCCCCTGCTTTCACCCCTTCTTCGATGATGTTGATGGTCATTTGATACGCCTGGGAGAAACGTTTCCTTGCATGCTCCTGTCTGCTTTCATCGTTCCTCCCAGTGATGAAGTATTCAAGTTTGGAAGGAGCAAGGGCATCCATTTCATTCGTTGCTTTTTTGCTCTCACCAAGGAAGCTCATGAGCAAGACATCCCAATAGCTTCCCTGTTGCTTCAGCATGGCCTCTATACTCCCTTCGATGACTTCCACCTGCTCAGATTCGATCAACGCTTCAAAGAGATCGTCTTTGTTTTCGAAATATTGGTACAAACCGCCACGGCTCACACCGGCACGTTCCATGACGAGCTTCATGGTCGTATTTTCATAGCCGTGTTCGCTAAAGACTTCCCGTGCTGCCTTTAATAAGTTAGAGCGGCGCTGCTCCTTGTGTTCCTGACTGACTTTCGGTGACATCAGTCTCCTCCTCTACTTTATTTCTAACTGCGATTGATATAAAGAATAATACGATTAATAGTGAACCCGTCACAATAAAAGACGGGATGATTCCGATGATGGTCGCAAGGGCTCCTCCTGCCAACGGCCCGACGATCGTTGCCGTTGTCGTCGTGCTATTTACGACACCAAAGACCCGACCCGTCATATGAACCGGCGTCTTCTCCTGGGTCGCTGCCTGGAACGGGATGAATACGAGACCGGCAGATGCCCCTGCCATTAAGCCAAGGGCCGGGACCCATACCATCGACAGGTTTAGATCAAAATGGGTCAAAACCCCCATCGATCCAAATCCCATGCCGATTCCAAGTACCCCGACACACATATAGACAAATGCGTTGTAGTCCGTTTTCTTAGAAAGATAAATACCTGTTAAGAGCATCCCGACACCTGCACTTGCTACCAGGTACCCAAGTAGATTGGGCGAAACGTCTGTCAACTGGCGTAACAGGACGATAAACTGGGAATCCGATAACTGCAGGATCAACAAGCTGACCCCTAGTAAAAACAGTCCATATAATAAGAAACTACTTTTCTTAATGAACGTGAAGCCGACCTTGATTTCTTCCTTGAAGGAAGGTCCGTCCCTCTTCTCTGCTTCCGCTTCCACTTCCTTGACGGCTTTAGGCAGCATGAAGATGAGGATGGCCGATAGGAAGAAGGTAGCTGAGTCCAGATAGAAGACGTTGTAGGTTCCGATCAGTGATACGAGAATTCCGCTCACAAGCGGACCTATGACCTTCGTACCCGAATCGATGGTGGAAGATAGTGACATGGCCCCTTTGATCTGCTTATCAGGCACAAGTTCCTTCAACTTCCCGTTCTTCGCCGGAATGAAGACCGACGAGAACATCCCCGTCAGGAACAGGCATCCATACACCATCCACACGTTCGTGGCGAGGGTCAGAAGCAGGATCAATACACCCCTCACCAGATCGGAAAACACCATCAGCGTCTTCCGCTCCATCCGGTCGGCAATTGTACCCGTGACCGGTCCAAGTAAAGCCATCGGCAAAGCAAGACTTAAGATGATCAATGACATCTGCATCGGTGTTGCTTCCCATTTTAACCCGACAAGCGTAATGATCGCCACTATACTCAACCAATCCCCAAGTCCCGAAATCGCCTGCGCCGTCATCAATGTGATGAACGGTTTGTTTTTACGTAAAGAGTTCTCCATGTGAATCTCCCCTTTTAAAAATGACATTAGTGTCGTTTTGTTAATTTTATTATATCGACACTGATGTCATTTTGCAACCGTTTTTAGAAAAATAAAAAAATTGTTATACTTAACCTACGATGGTTACTCATTATTCATTCAATGAACGGAGGTATTCACGTGCCTAGCGCAGTAAATCTTGATATGTTGACCGAAGAATTGGAATCACAATTTGAAGGATTTCACTATTTTCTCCATTTAGAGACGATGGAGGTGGTCACGGTGTCCACGGGGATTTTAAGTCAAGCGGAAGATGAAGAGCCGATAGACGGGCTTGAGGACTGGGAGCTGACTGAATATGCCAATGCGGTGGGTATTCTCGAGCATCCTTCCCTCTATCTGGACCTGCCCGATCGGGATGAGGTCAATGAGTATCCAATGATGGAAAACTTCTGCATCTCCCTGGAAGAGGGTCCCGACAAAGAACGGCTGATCTCAGCCATTCAAGGACGGGGAGCATTTAGGAGATTTAAGGATCTGGTAGATCAGTTAGGAAAAAGGAATGAATGGTTTGCGTTCAGGAAGCAGTGCTACAGGGAGGAAGCGAAGGATTGGTGTGAGTTTCATGGGGTGAAGTATGAGTGAAGACGTTGGAAGAGAGCTCATGATCACCATGAGCCTCTCTGCACCTTATGACTCCCGATTATCAAACATACTGTCACACTTCTTTTCCGTATGTTTGGTGCTACCTTCAATGATATTGGTCACATCCGATGATACCTTATCTTTCTCACAAAATTGCCTTACCTGCTTTCCTTTCTTCGTCACTCCATAATAATAGGTAATGTCCGGTTCATCTTTGAAAATGACCATATAATGCCCATGATAGAATTCCCGATTGATCAGGTATTTCGGTTCTATGTAATGCGATTTTTTTATCATTTCCTGTGAAATCCTTTTTTCCTTTAAATAATCCGGAACATGCTGATTCACAATATACTTCGTGTACGGGTTTCCATTGTTCAGGACATACAAAAAAACGGCTGGAATAGCAAAGATAGCCAGTACGATGATGATTGTGATCAAAGCTGAAAGCCGATTTCTATTCATCTGTTCTACTCCTTTCATCATAATGGAATTTACTCCGCTAGCAGTGTCCCATAGTAATACCCTGCATCCTGAAGAGCCGCCTGCATATCAATATAATTTGTAATCGCAGCAAATAGCGCTCCGCCAGCAAGACAGCCAAGAATCACCATGGCTGTCATCGGGATATGCTTGCGTTTTTTATATGTAATGAAAGTTGTCAGGACGACAATGGCAAAATAAACGGCCGATATGATCATGGTGAATCGATGACCGTCCGCTTCATTGACGGCTACCCGAAAATCATCCAAGCTTTGGTCATTCTCACTGTTTTCCTTTATCGTCTGTTTATAATCTTCATCGCCGATTTTCCAGGTGAAAGAATTGCCTTCTTTTATAACTTTATAATAAAAACCCCCTGCATCTCCTTTTGTTATGACCTCGGTTGACTCAGCATTCACCTGCATAGGAATCAAACCAAGCAGGAATACTATGACCATTGCTTTTTTCAACTTCAACATCCCCTTTTTTAAAACAGAAGCTTATCCCTTGACAAAAAACCGTAAATATATAATAATGAATATCGAATTAGAATTATTACAATCTGTTAATGATTCTCAATCAAACACATACTTAGGAGGAATTTACACTATGTCATTAATCGGTTCACAAGTCGTACCATTTAAAGCAGAAGCATTCAAAGACGGTGAGTTCATCACTGTTACAGACGAAAGTCTAAAAGGTCAATGGAGCATTTTCTGCTTCTACCCTGCAGACTTCACATTTGTTTGCCCGACAGAACTTGAAGACCTTCAAAATAACTACGATACACTTAAAGAGCTTGGCGTAGAGGTATATTCTGTTTCTACGGACACGCACTTTACACATAAAGGCTGGCACGACAGCTCTGAAAAAATCGGTAAAATCAAATACGCGATGATCGGTGACCCGTCACAACGCATCACTCGCGGATTCGACGTATTAAATGAAGAAGATGGTCTTGCTGACCGCGGAACATTCATCATCGATCCAGATGGCGTGATCCAAGCAGTTGAAATCAACGCTGGCGGAATCGGCCGTGACGCAGACATCTTAGTTAGCAAAATCAAGGCTGCACAATATGTGCGCAACAACCCAGGCGAAGTTTGCCCGGCTAAATGGCAGGAAGGTTCTGAAACACTTAAGCCAAGCCTTGACTTAGTTGGTAAATTATAAGGAGTGCTAGGCATGCTCGAAGCAGATATTAAAGCACAATTAGAACAATACCTGCAGATGATGGAAGGCGACATCGTCCTGAAAGTCAGCGCAGGGGAAGATGACATCTCAAAGGATATGCTGGCTCTTGTTGAAGAGCTTTCATCCATGTCATCCCGCATCTCAGTGGAAAAAGCAGAACTGACAAGAACACCAAGCTTCAGCGTGAATCGTCCTGGTGAGGAAACCGGCATCACTTTTGCCGGGATCCCTCTTGGGCATGAATTCACATCCTTGGTCCTTGCCCTTCTTCAAGTGAGCGGCAGAGCACCGAAAGTGGACCAAAGCGTCATCGACCAGATCAAGAGCGTCAAAGGCGACCACCACTTTGAGACGTATGTCAGCCTAAGCTGTCATAACTGTCCTGATGTCGTACAGGCACTGAATATCATGAGTGTCCTGAACCCGAACATCACGCACACGATGATCGACGGAGCTGCCTTCAAGGAAGAAGTGGAACAGAAGAACGTCATGGCTGTTCCTGCAGTCTACCTGAATGCGGAATTCTTCAACGGCGGTCGTACGACGTTAGAAGAAATTCTATCTAAGATCGTAGAAGGCCCAAGTGCCGATGAGTTATCGGGTAAAGAACCTTATGACGTCCTTGTCGTAGGTGGCGGACCTGCTGGTTCCAGTGCGGCGATTTATGCTGCACGTAAAGGAATTCGTACAGGAATTGTCGCTGAACGCTTCGGCGGTCAGGTCCTTGACACGATGAGCATCGAGAACTTCATCAGCGTGAAGCAGACGGAAGGTCCGAAACTTGTGGCGAGCCTTGAAGAACACGTGAAGGACTATGGCATCGATGTCATGAACCTTCAGCGTGCCAAGCGCCTCGAGAAGAAAGACCTTGTGGAGCTTGAGCTTGAAAGCGGTGCGGTCCTGAAGAGTAAGAGTTTGATCATCTCGACAGGTGCTCGCTGGCGCAACATCGGCGTTCCTGGTGAAGAGAAGTTCAAGAACAAAGGAGTGGCTTACTGCCCTCACTGTGACGGACCTCTATTCGAAGGGAAAGATGTCGCTGTCATCGGCGGAGGAAACTCCGGTATCGAAGCAGCCATTGACCTTGCAGGAATCGTCAAGCACGTTACAGTCCTTGAGTTCAACTCTGAGCTAAAAGCCGACGACGTGCTGCAAAAACGTCTATACAGCCTGCCGAACGTAACGGTGATCACGAACGCTCAAACACAGGAGATCACAGGTACAGATAAAGTGAATGGTATCACTTATAAAGACCGTGAAACTCTTGAAGAGAAGCACGTCGAACTACAAGGTGTATTCGTCCAAATCGGTCTTGTGCCAAACACAGACTGGCTCGGCGACCTTGTGGAACGTACAAAATTCGGTGAAATCATCGTCGACAAACACGGTGCCACCAACGTACCTGGCGTATTCGCCGCAGGAGACTGTACAGACAGTGCCTACAACCAAATCATCATCTCCATGGGATCAGGAGCAACCGCCGCACTTGGCGCGTTTGATTATTTGATTCGGAACTAAGATGACTTTACTGGAGGTCCGTCCCTCGTTTTGAGGGACAGACCTCTTTCTGTTTTCGCGATCCTTTTTCTTGAAATACGTTATTAATCTACTAAATTTTAACATATCTATATTGTTATTTACTATTATAAAGAGAGGGACGGACCTCTGTTTCACCGAAACAGAAGGTCCGTCCCTCCTATATTATTTCCCTAATACATAGGTTTTGTATCCGCCGCTCAGGTTGCTGGCTTGGAACCCGTGGTTGGTCAGGATTTTGGTTGCGAGATAACCTCTTAATCCTACCTGGCAGTTGATGTAGATATGTTGCTGTTCAGGGAGTTCGCCCAACCGATCTCGCAGCTCTCCCAGTGGGATATTTACTGATCCCATGATAAAGCCACACTCTATTTCTTCCGGCTCCCTTACGTCCAGGAGATATCCGCCTTTTTTGAGGATGTCATCAATCTCATGATGATGGACGATGCTCAGTTCCCGATCAACAACATTCCCTGCTACATACCCTGCCATATTGACTGGATCCTTCGCAGAGGAATAAGGAGGTGCATAGGCAAGCTCAAGATCGGCCAAATCCCATACGTTCAACTTTCCTTTAATGGCGGTTGCGATAACGTCGATCCGTTTCTCTACTCCCTTGAATCCGACTGCCTGGGCACCGAATATCTCACCAGATTCAGGATGGAATAGTAGCTTCAGTGAAAGTTGGCTTCCTCCTGGATAGTATGTTGCATTGGAACTTGGATGAATATGCACGGCTTCATACGCTACTCCGAGTCGCTTCAACACTTTCTCGTTATTCCCAGTTGCCGCCACGGTCAAATCGAATACTTTGGCGACAGAAGTTCCGAGACTGCCTTTATACTCCGTAGCTTTTCCATTGATATGATCCGCTGCCAGACGTCCCTGGCGATTCGCCGGCCAGGCAAGTGGGATCATCGCAGGAACACCCTGGACATAATCCTTCACTTCGATTGCATCCCCGATGGCATAAATGTCAGGGTCATCGGTTTGAAGATGGGAATTGACGACAATGCCTCCGCGTTCGCCAAGCGTGAACCCAGCTCTACCGGCCAGTTCGTTTTCAGGTCTGACCCCGATAGACAGAATGGTCAGATCACTCCGCAGTTCTTTTCCGCTTTGAAGGACGATGGTACGTCCGTTATCCTTAAATGCCTTTACTCCATCATTTAAGTACAAATCGACATCTGCATTCTTCAGTTCACGGTGGACGATCGCTGCCATTTCATAATCGATTGGCGCCATTACCTGATTACCGAGTTCCACCACTGTCACTTTAACTCCACGATGATGGAGGTTCTCTGCCATTTCGAGGCCGATGAATCCTCCGCCGATGATCACCGCTTCTTCTGGTTTCGTTTCATCGACCCATGCTTTGATTCGATCTGTATCAGGGATATTTCTCAGAGTGAAGACTTTCTTTGCTTCCGTCAACCCTTCTAACGGAGGAACAATCGGACGAGCACCTGGAGAAAGAATCAGCTTATCATAGCTTTCTTCATACACCTTTCCGGTGTCCACTTTCTTAATTGAAACGGTCTTACGGTCACGGTGAATTTCCACCACCTCACTCAGGTTCCGAATATCAAGATTGAATTTCTTAGACATCCCCTCTACCGTTTGAACCAGTAAAGCGTCCCGATTCGTAATGACTTCCCCGATATAATACGGGAGCCCGCAATTAGCAAAAGAAATGTATTCTCCCTTTTCCACCATGATGATCTCATCTTCCTCACTTATACGGCGAAGCCTAGCTGCTGCAGTGGCTCCTCCGGCAACCCCACCTACAATCACGATTTTCTTCTTCATGGCCCTTTCCCTCTCTCTCCGAACAAAGTTTGTTAAAAATTTCACAAGTTAAGTTTTAAGTAGAAGTACTTCCTATACTTTTATTATATGACTCTTTTTCCGGAAATCAATATACCCCCATGTGTATATTCTGTGACACATTGAGGGACGAACCTCCATACGCCTCGAATACAGATTAGCTCAGGCTAGTTTGGAGGTCCGTCCCTCTAAAAAGTCACTCAACAAAATTCCAGCACGATGCCGGCTTTATCGTCGCTTTTTTTGAATCTGGGGTAAGTGATGCATTCCGGATCTGATTCTTCCAGGGTGATAAGGTCTTGGGCATATTGCTCGATTCCTTTTCGGAGGATGTTGTTAGCGGTATATTCCCAATAAGATTCTCCTTCGGGTATCGATTCCGTCGGCAGGAACAATCCGTCCGTCATCAGGATCAGATGGGTCAAACCCACCTTATTGATCTTCCCGTATTCGAAATAATCGGCCGCCTCCTCTTCACCGTTCAGGACACCGTACCCTTCTACCGTATTACTCATCTTACGGTTGGCAATTAACTGTTCTTTCACATGAGGCATGATGTCATCCCTAGTCCGTACTCCCCTTCGGATGCACTTCCTCCATATTTCAATGGCGTACTCTTCCAAATGCTCCACCTGCAGCCTCGTCAAGGAACGGACTTCACCGCTCTTATACACAGCGAGGATCATACAGTCCCCCGTTTGAATGAATTCAACCCCATTCTCCATCAACCGTATCACGGCAACGGCCGTACCCCAAAGTTTCTCTTTCCGATTGATGTCGATGCCGTATGTATACATTTTCTCATGTAAACTTTCATTAACCTTTACTAAGGTGTGAAATAGTGTTTTCCCTTCTTCTTCAAGGGATTCAAATGCTTCCTTTACCATGTGGGAAGCGATGTATCCACCTGTCAGGTTTTCGCTTGAGGTAAACGGAACAAAGGACGATACCCCGTCTGCGACCCCGAACAGGGAGCCCTGTTCATTGATTATCAGTGCATCCTCATTTAGAGTTCCGTCCCCCTTGATGGTGACATGATGAAGTTTCATATGAACACTTCCTTATTTTCTAAATCATCGAATCTACGAATATATTGGGATGTCGCCATGCCACTCACTTCGGCACCACATCCCGATATAAGAACCGGTCACGCCCAGTCATCATGTCCGGCGTCACTCTCTCCTCTCCTAGCTCATATCTTAACGGAAATTCAAAGTTCGGTCCGTCAAACACAAACGTATGAAACTCCCCATTTTCCCCGCACACATCGCAACTTTCAGGATAGTCTGCTAGAAATTCTTCATCATACACTCTGCCTGCGAAGGATTGTTCCAACTTCTCCAGATCAATGCAAGTGAGGACGGTTTTGAAACCGAGCTCGATGAACTCTCGTCCCAGTTCTGCGACAGGGCGACCCCACAACGGGAAAATCGGTGTGATACCCGTCCCTTCAAGCATCTCTTCCCGATACGCCCGTACATCCGCAAGATGGATATCCCCGAAGACCATATGCGTGACCCCGTCATCCAGCATACCGGAGACTGCCTTCTCCATCCGTTCCTGATATACTTCATTCGGGCAATCCTGGGGAATCCAAACCTCACGCAGTGGAATACCGAGTGATTCCGACTGCCTCTTCAACATTTCATACCGGACCCCATGGATTGAAACCCGGTCGAACCCTTCAGTTAAGGTCACAAGAAGTGAATCCACCTCGTAATCAGGATTTTTTTGAATTTCATATAATGCCAGGGTGGAATCTTTACCACCACTGTATGCGATGACTGTTTTCATTTGATACCTCCGTTTTTCATGAGTATTCTCACTCTTCATTATTCCAACCCCACACCTATAACTCAAACATTAAAAGTGGCCTGTAAGGGCACCAGGCTTGCCATGATTCCTTAAGACTGTATTATGGCTAAGGTTTTCTTTCATTTCATCTCAGTTTCAGACTGCCTGCTGTCCCTACCCTTCTATTGATGTCTGAAATCAAACGACTCACCCGGTACTTCCAACGACACCCCATTAATCACCACAGTATCCTTATCCGTCCACGAAATCTCGGCCGTCTCTTCCCGGTAGTTCCAGTAAATATTTTTCGTCTCGTACTCTTTCTCGTTATAAACCAACTCGCCTCTCACAGCATAAGAAGTCGTCGCTCCCCCATTCGTTACGTACGCCCGCAGCGTATACTTCCCATCCGGTGACGACTCCTCTGTCAGAAACTCCCCTTCCGGCAGCCTGTTCAAATCATAAAATGCCCAATAGACCACATAGATCCCGAATGCCAATACACATAACAAAAAGATACCTAACACAGTAAAAACAACCTTCTTTTCCGTTTCTACACCTGTATAGCTTCCCATAAGATGTACTCCTTTCACCTTTGGAGGGACGGACCTCAAATCTCCTAACGATTCATTTCACCCAAGCCAATTTTGAGGTCCGTCCCTCTCAAAGCTCCACCCACAAGGTCTCCTTTAACTCCTGTCTCGATGTAGCTTCTTACCAACTTCCACCCATCTTCTACTTTTTTGAAGGTGTCGAAGAACAGGTTGCCGGTTTCCATTGGTTTGCCGTTTATTTTGATGGTGGCATAGAGAACAGCCATGAATTCATGGTCTTTCATTGGAATGACCCCCACTTCATGGATTTCCCATTCTCCCTGACTGCCTTTCACGTATTCGAATCCCTGTTTCCAGCCCTCTATCGATCCCTCATATCCGAACTCTGCGATGTCTCCATCCCTGACTTCCCTGGCTTGATAATTCGTAGAGATGAAGCTTTCCAACTCAATTAGGGATGAATTCTCCCAAGCTTGTAAAAATGCATCCAGGGTCTCTCTCACTGTTTGGTCATTCATGATAAACCTCCTAAACTTCGATACTACCAATTATTTCAAATACCACTCCTAAACTCAATGCCTACAAAAATAGAAGCCTGACTTTTTCAGTCAAGCTTCCTTTGATCTTCATAATATTTGCCGATTTCCCTGCCCTGTGCAGAGAATCGTTCGTTTCCATATGTAGAGAAGTGCTCTCCGCAAGAGGTTTCCGTTACCTGTATTTCATCATAGAAGATCTCAGTGCCGCTTATACTTCCACCGCCGCTGTGATGAATACACTCATCTGCCATAGGGGTTCGATTTCCCACATTATCAACATACACATACCGATTCTGACTAAGATTATAACTCCGATCGCGAGTAGACGTCCGATATATGCCATATCGCTCAATATCCGTTCTCATAAGCGTAGGCAGACTCTCCACTTCAACAGGGATCAATGAATAGCCTTCATCATTTTTCAAAGGCGGCCGATCCTCTGCGCCGTGGAACACAACAATCGTCCCTTCATATCCCTCAGGAATCAGATAGAGGTATTTACCTGCCGGTTGTTCATTCCTTCCCGGTATCCAATTGACTGCCACAATGACAATGGCCAAAACGACAACGACACTTCCTGCTTTTAAATAAAACCGCTTATTGTCTCCATCTACCTCAGATGAATCCTTCCTTTTCAACCACTCATCCACGAAGAAAAAGATCACAGCACAGATCACTGCGAACCAGGCAAACCCGTCGATGACCAAATAAGTGAGTCCCCCGAATGAAGCGTGGATGATTCCTGCAGCCAACATCCGTCCCCTTCCCATCCTTTTCGTCAGCCAGTCAGAAAGGATGGATACCGGAATTCCATACGCAAGATTCCCAGCCAGGGCGTACATCAGGACAATAGGAAAGATCCAGAGTCCCCCGTCTGCTATACTAAAGATGAGGATGATCACAGAAAGTGTAAGACTCGTATAACATGCTGCTTTCACTTTTTTCATCATGCCAACTTCCAAAAAATAGAGATTGTGAATAAATTCACATTTTAACCTTACCATATTTTGTGATTTTCATCAAACAAGCTCCTTGCTCCACTTCACTACTACCAACAGCACAAACCCATGAATCAACGCCACCAACGCAAGCATTACATATGGGATCACCCCATCCCACGCATCCACTCTATACGTTTTATCAGAGGAAACGATGAACATGATTCCAGCAAGGAGCAAAAAGAAGATCTGATAAACAGCCACAGGATATAATCTGCTCTTATATAAGGTTCCCTCACGGATCAACACTCTGACAAAGAATCCATTCCACACCACTGACACGAATACCCCCATTAGGATGGGGCCAAAGGAAAGCGTAGAGCTGAGGATATCAGTGAACCAGAACAGACAAACGCACATAAGAAGTACCCCGACAATGGAAAACAATATCTTCTTCATTCGACTCCTCCTCGTTTCAACATAGTGTAATTTTACACCGAAAAAGAATTATTTTCCAAGGTTTTCTTGAAAATTGTCTTCAATGTGCCATCCATTGTTTACTATCCTCTCACAAGGGAAACACACTACTACAATCACTTAAAGGAGGAATTCATTATCGCACACGATCCAAAACAGGCCGTCGCTCAAATGAATGAAGACAAAAAGGAAGAGATTATGCAACATTTTGATTCTTTCAAAAATTATTTAGGGAATCAGGTTCATAAGGGAGAGAAGCTGGGTCTTAGTGAGGAAGCACTAGCAAAAGGTGCTAAGCGCGTAGCCGATTATTTAGCGGAGCATGAGGAACCGCGAAACCGGGAGCAGAAAATACTGAATGAGATGTGGCATGTAGCGAATAAGGAAGAGCGCGAGCATATGGCGCATGTGTTAGTAAAACTTGCTGATCAAACAAACGACTGACCACGGTTCCGAGCCCCCAGCCATCTATGGGGGCTTTCTTTATGGTAGAACGTTATTCTTGTAATGTCATACCGATTTGAGTCAAGGCTTCCTTCACGGTAGCCACCGTTGGAATAGCAGATAAATCAATCCCCACCTCGATTGCTTCCGTTGCCAAATCCGGCCTGATACCGGTTATGATTGATCGAACACCGAGAAGGGTTAACACATTGGTAATTCTAAAGAGATAATCGATAACCATGCGATCCAGTGCATAAGCACCGGAGAAATCAATGATCAGGCGATTGACGTCTTGTTCCCTTACTTTAGAGGGGATTAATTCTAGCAAGGTCATGGCTTTCTCCTGGCTTATCTTCCCCCTCAATGGAAGAATTGCCACATCATTAAGTAACGGTACAAGGTTCGCGGATAATTCATTGATTTCATCATTCATCTTAAATTGATTCTTCTCCGTTTCTTTCCGCTTTGTAATATCCCAGATATAGGTCTGAATGGCCCTTCTGTCCCCCACTTTCACTGGATGACAATACAATTCGACCTCTACAGGTGTCCCATCCATTCGGTAGACCTTTTCTTCAATGACATCCGCTGGTGCTTCATAAGCTGATTGTATTCTCTGACGGATGGCTGCCTTTGAGGTTTCCTGGAATAAATCAAGGGGACTCCCACCGATCATACTTTCTTTGTTGCTCCGGAAGAATGCTTCCGCTGCATGATTAACGTACAGGACCTTATAGTCCGTGTGGAGAATGAGTGGATCCCGTGAATATTCCATAACTTCCAAATAATCTATCTCTGCAACCAAAACATTCACATTATCACTCCTTTTCACCTACGTTACAGGTTGAGTGATAAGATATCAAGAATGTTGTATCCAAAAGGAACTCCTTATTGACCCTGATTCTCCCAAACTTCTCCTATTTTTCTGCTTCTGAACACATACTCTACCACCCATCTAATCAGATAAGCCAAAATGAAATAGATGATAAAAGACCACCACACTTCCCATTTATAAATGGTGTAAATGTGGAGCCAGCGAAAGAATGGTTCCGCTATAAAGGATGCCCCTCCCGAGATCATGAGAGTGCTATAGAAAAACGCCTTCCCCTTAGGAAAGTATTGATATTGCAGCATATAGGTGACTGGTATCAAGGCATAATCAAATACGTATGCTTTCGGTAGAAGGGGAATCAATTGGCAGGGGTACCCCCATAACCCAAGCTCATACCCCATTCCGTCCAAATTCGCCGCGACAATGATCCATACCAAACCCAGGAAGAATAGTTTAGGTTTATTTCCTGCATTTTTTGTTAGGCGGATAAACGCCACCCAAGTCAAGATGAAGAGTGTGAGGATAAACCACCATTGAAGAGACAGAAAACAATCATCCAACCAATAGTTGATATTTTGAAGTTTGATTTCCTTTACCTTTTCTTGTATTTGATCGTATTGTTCCTTCATATGTTATCCCCTTTTGAAAAATACCCTTCAATTTTCAGCATGTTATCTTGAATGATAGTGTTTGCCAATCATGAAAATGTATTCTTCCATCTGGTTCAAAGGTCCCCTCCTTTCATATAATCGAAATATTTCGTTTAATGAACCTGGATGAGAGGTAGTGTACTTATGAAAAGGCTTACTATCATGGATGATTGTCTACATATATTCGAAATATCCTAAAAATGTGGGGGATTTTATGAAATTACTATCTTTAAGCGTCTTACTGACCGTTCTTTTCCTCACCGGCTGCAGTTCTTTCAAGGTCCTCGACCCTAAAGGGACCGTTGCTGACCTTCAATTAAACTTGTTTCAGCTATCCACAGTGATCATGCTGTTGGTCTTTTTTGTCGTATTTTCTATATTTGTGTACTTCACTTGGAAATACAGAGAGACACCTGAGCGCCGACAAATTATCCCCCCGTATGTGAAAGGGAATAAAAAGCTGGAAGTGACGTGGACCGTCATACCGATTCTTTTATTAGTGATCCTCGCTATTCCTACCATCAAGGGAACCTTTTCCCTTGAAGAATTAAAGGCAAATGGTGAAGATCCGCTCGTGATCCAGGTGACTGGACATCAATACTGGTGGGAAGTCCACTATCCCGAGCAAGGCATTACCCTGACCAACGAAGCCTACATACCAGTGAATCGGCCTGTCGCATTCCAATTAACCTCGGCTGATGTCATTCATTCCTTTTGGATGCCGCGACTGGGAGGAAAAAAAGATCTCATACCAGGCAAAACGAACACCTTGACCCTGAATGCCTCCAAACAAGGGGAATATAAAGGACAATGTGCCGAGCTATGCGGAGCTTCCCATTCCTATATGAGATTTCAGGTCCACGCAGTCGGAGATCGGGAGTTCACTAAGTGGATTGAGAAAGAAACGAATGGAGAGGCAGCCGATCAACTGACTCCAACTGCTAAAGAAGGAAAGAAACTATTCATATCAAACTGCTTAACCTGTCATGCTATTTCGCCTGCAGAAAGGAGCAAGGGACCGAATCTTTCCGGTATTTCTGATAAAGAGCGAATTGGGAATGTCCTTCTGAACAGCGATGAAAATATGGAGAGGTGGATCAGGGACCCTTCTTCCATCAAGCCGGATGTCAACATGCCACCTTTCCCTGATTTGACAGAAGAGGATCTCAACGCATTAAGCACGTATCTTTCACAATTAGAAGAATAAATCATCCCTCAAGGAGGTGGAGAATATGGATATCAAATATACCCTTTTCGGACGGGAATTCGTATTCCCCACCGATATCGTTGCAGCAGACATCTCACTCTTTCTCATGGCAGTGACTGCCTTGTTCTTGTTGACACGATATAAAAAGTGGAAGTGGGCGTGGGATTGGGCAACCTCCACTCATCATCATAAAGTCGGCATTCTATACCTGGCTGCAGGAGGAGCCTTCTTCCTTCGTGGTGGTCTTGATGCTCTCATTATCCGACTGCAGCTTGCACTTCCTGAGAACCAGTTCTGGGTCTTTCAGGGGGAAAAGTATAACCAGATGATGACCACACACGGTACGACGATGATTTTCTTTGTGGCTATGCCTTTATTGATCGGGCTCATGAATGTCGCTGTCCCCCTTCAAATTGGGGCAAGGGACCTGGCGTTTCCATATCTTAATTTGCTAAGCTTCTGGCTCTTTTTCACCGGTGGTGCATTGGTCAATATCAGCTTCGTGCTTGGGGGATCTCCTTCAGCAGGGTGGACGGGCTATGCCCCCTTAAACCTCGATGTGTATACCCCGGGCCCCGGTATGGATTATTATGCCATCGGGCTCCAAATCGCCGGTGCCGGTACGATCCTGTCCGCAATTAACTTCCTGGTGACGATTATACGAAAGCGGGCTCCGGGTATGACCTTTATGAGAATGCCCTTATTCACCTGGTCTTCCTTTGTCACATCAATCTTGATACTCTTTGCCTTTCCTGCGCTGACTATTGCTCTTCTGCTCTTGACGCTGGACCGGGTGTACGGAACGGCTTTTCTTACCGGAGCGGAAGGGAACCCCATCATTTGGCAGCATTTATTCTGGATCTTCGGTCATCCGGAAGTATACATATTGATCCTGCCTGCGTTTGGCATCTTCTCTGATGTGATCACCACCTTTTCAAGGAGGAACCTGTTTGCCTATCCTGCCATGGTGTTTGCACTTGTATTAATTGGCTTTCTAGGGTTCATGGTGTGGATCCATCACATGTTCACCGTTGGGCTTGGACCTATTTCCAATGCTATATTTGCCCTTTCCACCATGTCTATCGCGGTTCCAACAGGCATCAAGGTGTTCAACTGGCTCTTTACGCTTCAGGGAGGAGTCATCCGCTTTAAGACCGCTATGTTATTTTCCCTGGCGTTCATTCCCACGTTCCTGATCGGAGGTGCCACAGGAGTGATGCTGTCTTCCGCTCCTGCCGATTATCAGTACCATGACAGTTACTTTGTCGTCGGGCACTTTCATTATGTGATCGTCGGCGGCACAATTCTCGGCATCTTTGCCGGAGTGTATTATTGGTGGCCAAAGATGTTCGGTTTCTTACTCAACGAAACCTGGGGAAAATGGCATTTCTGGTTATTTACCCTCGGGTTCCACATCACCTTTTTCCCCATGCATCTCATGGGATTGAATGGGATGCCGCGCCGAGTATTTACGTATTTAAAAAGCGATGGATTAGGAACATTGAATCTCATCAGTACAATCGGAGCCTTCCTCATGGCTCTTGCCGTACTGGTCTTTCTATGGAATATCTTCTGGAGTTACCGGCACGGAAAGCGGGATCTCACAGGGGATCCTTGGGAGGGACGGACCTTGGAATGGGCTATCCCGTCACCACCTCCCCTCGGGAATTTCATAAAGCGGCCCCTTGTCACCACCATCGATCAACTTTGGCATGAAAAGCGGAAAGGGGATGGCACCATCCGAACCTCAGGTGAAGAGGACGCCATTTTCGTATCGAACCATACGTCTCAGCCCCTGATGCTGGCAGGAGTGCTGTTCGTCTCATCCTTTGGCTTCATCTTTGATGTCGAGCTCTTGCAATGGTTCGGGTTTGTCAGTGTAACAGGATTGATGATCCTTCGTTCTTTCACGGCCGGGCGCACATGGACCGTTTATACAACTGAAGAATTATGGGCAGAAAGGAGGAAACGTTCCCTATGACTTCACACGTTTTCAGTATGGAACAAGAAGAGGATAAGAAGCTGGCCATGTGGTTTTTTATTGCTGCAGAGGTTGTGATCTTTGCGTCCTTATTTGGAGTATACCTGACACTTAAATCCCATATTTCTGAAGGACCATCAAGCGCTCAGATGCTTGAGTTAAAAAGCGTCACGCTATCAACGGTCCTGCTCCTATCAAGCAGCTTTACGATTTATTCCTGCCTTCAAGCGAGTGACAGTGGAAAAATGGGGAAGACATTTCTCCTTTTACTCCTGACCTTTTTACTTGGCGGCTCCTTTTTACTGATGGAATCAAGGGAATTCATTCACTACTATGAACAAGGATTCGAAGTGGATTCCAGCCCATTTCTGTCTTCCTTCTATTTATTGGTCGGGACCCATGGTCTTCACGTCTTCGCAGGAGTCGTCTGGATAGGAATCTTACTCATACATTTTCGGATGAAAGGGATCTGCCGGGAAACAACTTCGAGACTTTCTGTATTCTCCCTTTATTGGCATTTCGTCGATCTCGTGTGGGTGTTGATCTTTACTCTCGTCTATCTGTATGGAAAGGTGGGATAAATGTGAAAAAAACGAGATTTATCTTACTATATGTAGTCGTTATCGGCTCAGCCATCGCCGGATCTATTCTTGTTGAATTTTCGAGGGAACAGCTTGAGGCTTCATCGATTCTTCTCATACTCTTATCCCTTGCCTTTTTATCTATCAGCCTTCAGTTGACGGTATTAATGAACACGAGAGCACCCCTTACCAAGTGGAAGTGGCTCTCCTTGTCAAGCGGCCTGCTGGTCGGCGGACTCACCTTTCTCTATTTATTTCTTTTAACCTAAAGATACAGGGAGCGAACTTGCTCCCTTTTTCATTTCTGCTATCATTCAATCCCCTAAAACGCGACTTTCTCCCCTTACATCATTCTTTCCAATATGCTAAAATTATCCAAAATCAGACAAGTTTCTTCCCTTTTATGAAAGGAGATTGTAGCTAATGTCAGAAAATAATGAGCTGTACACCATTTTGAGAACCCTTCAAACCTATTCCGAATGTGACATTACCCATTCATTTTCTGAACATAATACCGACCTCTTAAAGGTTTCTTACTCCCATGAATTCAAATCCTTTGTGGTTACCCAGCATGGCTCTGTAGAAACTTATCAGGGTCTGCCTTCCGCTCTTGCCAGGTTAGAAGTTCTGTTACACGATTTCAAACATCCTTCCGTTTAGAGGAGATCCGTGGAGTTTGGTCATTCCACGAAGAAAAGACCCGTCTTCCATTGACAGGTCTTTTCTCGTTTCCGGAAGTCATCCGGCTATGAATTTAGTTGTTAGAGTTATTCGAGCTGTTGGAGCCGCCTGAATTACTGGATTGTCCGCCTTTTGCACCGATTTCCTGATAGAACTTCTTGTTGTGATTCTCTGATGTTGCTTCTCCACCTTTTTCACCGATCTCTTGGTAGAATTCTTTGTCGTGGTTCTTCGCTGTTTGTTCGCCGCCTTTACGACCAGCTTCCTCGTAACTCATTTTGTTTCCGTTGTTGTTATTGTTGCTGTTGTTACTGTTTGACATAAATAAAATCCTCCTTAAGTTTAGTAAAATGGTGTTGTACGTTTGTACATTGGTTATATACCTCGAGATATGAAAGATAAACAAATTTGGGGGTTTTTAACATTTTTGTAATTTAATTTATACTCTGGCGAGGATGATGCCTTTTAATAGAAGTGATGTGCCGGTAGGTGTATGATGTGGTTACGAATATTGTGCGAAGGAGACTTGCCATATGGACTACATCAAGCGGGGAACTCCCGCTTTCAAGAACGCGAACCTTGCCCTCTTTGCAGGGGGCTTCAGCACGTTTGCCATCCTGTGGGGAACGCAACCGCTGCTGCCGGAAATCGCCCGGGAGTTCGATGTTTCACCTGCCACTTCAAGTCTCAGCCAGTCCTCCACCACCATCGCCCTTGCCATCAGCCTGTTGATCGCTGGATCACTGTCGGACGTGTATGGCCGGAAATCGGTGATGACCTTTTCGTTACTGACTTCATCCATCCTCGCCATCTGCACGGGGTTTGCCACGGGATTTCATATGCTGGTCGCCGGCAGGATCCTTCAGGGAATTACGCTTGCCGGGCTCCCCGCTGTCGCCATGGCGTATCTGGGTGAGGAAATTGAAGGGAAGAGCCTCGGGATGGCCATGGGGCTATACATCAGTGGCAACTCCATCGGCGGAATGTCAGGGCGGATCATCAGCGGCGTACTCACTGATTATTTCAGCTGGCACGTCGCACTGATGGGGATCGGGGTCATCAGCTTATGTTCAAGCATCATCTTTATGGTCCTGCTCCCCCGGTCAGCCCATTTTGAACCCCAAGCCTTCAAACTTACTAGTCTGACCCGCTCCTTATTCAGTCAATTCAAAGTGCCGGGACTACTCAGCCTCTTCACCATCGGATTCCTGTTGATGGGCGGATTCGTCTCTCTCTATAATTACATCTGTTTCGAGCTGATCGCACCACCCTACTCACTCAGCCAGACCGTCGTCGGCTTCATCTTCATCGTCTATATCGTTGGTACGTTCAGTTCCACTTGGATGGGGATGCTCGCCGATCAATATGGAAAAAAGAACATCCTGCCATTATCCCTCGTCATCATGCTGACAGGCGTCCTGACGACCCTGCACCCAAATCTTTGGGTAAAAATCATTGGAATTGCCGTCTTCACATACGGTTTCTTCGCCGGCCATTCCATCGCCAGCAGCTGGGTCGGACGCCTTGCCGTCCATGACAAAGCCCAGGCCTCTGCCCTCTACTTGTCCGCCTATTACGCCGGTTCAAGCGTGGGCGGGACCGTCAGTGGAAGCTTCTATCATCAGTGGAACTGGCCGGGTGTGGTTTGGATGATCGTCAGTCTTTCTGTTATATCGATTGGGATTTCGATGCAATTGGGAAAAAGGGAATCTGCTCGATCCACATAAAAGAGGACTTCACATGAAGTCCTCTTATCCTTTCACTCCGGGATTCCTGGCATCTGTCTCCTTTTTCTTCAGGAACTGCCCTCTCAGGTCCATCACAATCAACATAGTTCCTGTGACCCCAACTATAACAGCCAACAACAATGGAACGGTCCCAATATCGCGCATGGCCGTCCCGAATATTCCGTACTCACTGCTCCAGCCGAGTCCATCCGTTCCCCCAAGCACCTGGGAATAGATTGCTGCCGCTATCAGCGTGGAGCCATACAGAATCGAACTGATCAATATGCATGTTAATCCAATCCATAATGGTTTCATCGTTACCTCTCCTACCTTCCAAAAAAAGCAGGCAGTTCAATCCCCAGATCGAATAAAGCGCTCGTGACAAGAAGGATGACCACTGGAATCATGAAAAGAATCAGAATCAATGGCCAGATTCGATTCGAAGATTCCTCTCTCTTTCGCTTTTTGTAGATTTCTTGAACTCGCTTTTGCTTTTCATTTGTGGGTTCAGCCATATCCTTTACCTCTCCGATTTCACAAAGTATTTTCCTATGTCCGCCTCCATTCATACTGAATATCCGGCAGGTTTTCCTCATTTTCGTGACCTCTTCCGATCACCACAAATCCGTTCTTTTCATAAAATTTCTGGGCGTTCTCATTGACTTCAAAAGTATACAGGGTCAGGTACCCTTTGGACTTCGCCTTCGCTCTCTCCAATAGCATCTGACCAATTCCGAGTCCTTGATAATCTATATGAATGTAAAGCTGGCTGATTTCTATTTCATTATATGCGGCCATACCTGCTACTTTTCCATCTACCATGGCCAGTTCGATTGTGAATTCTTCAGGCAGGATGTCGGTTAAAAAGTAAAGGTGGCTTTCCACACTATGTATTTCCTTCTGTCCAATGGCCCGCTCCTTGCTTTCCCGCCACATGGTCACGACTTCCTCGGCATACTGCTGGTCGAAGGGAATGATGTCTGCTTTCATCTCTGCTCCTCCTTAAGAGTCTTTCGTATATTGAAAGGCAAGACTTGATAAAATGAACGACAAACCGAGTAGAGTTGGTGTAACAATAAACAGCATGGCCATATCGGTTTTAAAATTCCACGGCACATAAGCCTCCCATAAATACGCCGTCCCCTTCCACAACACGAGGAAGATGAACATCGTAAAGACAAGGTAAATGAGCCTCTCTAACAAACGTTTCATCAAGATCCACCTCATTTTTTCTCTTTCAAAATCGTAAAAATCAAAAAGGATATCAAAATCAAAAAAACGATCCCGACCCCACTCAGGATGTCGTAGATGCCATTCACAAGATAGATCATGTATATCGAATCCTCCAGATGACTTTTTTCTAATTATTTCAAATAATGGGATATTTCTCAATCCTTTTTTAGAAGCAGGAAAAGAGCTTACCTGCCATAGGTAAGCTCTCTTCCTTATTCTTCCGGAATGATGTGCAGCTTCTCCAACACCTCTACCGTCAGATTCTTGGCTTCTGTCCCGCTTCCGTCCAGATTGACGGCGAATACCCATTCTCCCTTATCGGTTTCCACATACCCCGTGTACCAGCCGAGTCCAAAATCCGACAACCGGGTACCGGTTTTGCCGTGGATGATATAGTCATCCTGCTCATCATTGATCATGATCCGCTTCACCGTTCTCATCTGCTGTATATCATAAGGGAGACTCTCTTCTACCAGATCTTCATAAAAGTCGGCCTGCTCCCGGGCCGATATTTTCAGACTGCTGTCGAGCCAGAAGGAGTCGATGCCACCAGAGATATCTTCATTCCCATAGTCCATCTTTTCAATGTTTTCCTGCATCCTCTCTTCCCCGATATCACGGGCCATGGACTTGTAGTACCAGATGACGGAGTACCTCATGCCGGATGCGAGGGTGTGGTCCCGGTTCCAATCCGGAAACTCCCTCACCGTTCCGTCCCATCGTTTCACCTCATATTCATCCCTGACGGCACCCGTCGATAATCCAATCAGGGCGTGTGGTACTTTGTACGTTGATTCCGGAGTATACTGCCGCTCGCTTCTCTTCTTGTTGTAAATGAATTCCTTGTCTGTCTTCAGATTGCGGATGACGATGGTCGCGTCTTTTCCATTCAGCATGTCGGTGATTTCCGATTGAACACTAGTTTTGGCGTCGGCATATGTCCCTCCCATGACGATCAGAACTATACTCATGACGAGTGCTGCAATTCGCTTCATTGTATTCCACTCCTTTTGATTTACTAGAATGACAGGCCAATCGTCCATGCCCACCGTTCTCGATTTCTAGTATACTGACAGAAAAGGAACGACCACACGCCATTTTTCACTGACTGTACCCATACAGATGGGAGGAAACCAAGATGTCCCGTGCCAAATTTGAAGAAATCATCCATCACATCGAGGAGCTGGCCGAGTCTGGAGAACTAAAGCTCGGAAGCCGCTTACCGTCGATCAGATCCCTTGCCGATACGTTCTCCTGCAGCTTGAATACCGTCATCAAAGCATATAAAGAATTGGAGTTCGGCCACAAGATCTATGCCGTTAGAAAAAGCGGATATTATTTGGTAGAAGATTTTCCTTATAAAAAACAACGCGGTGCTGGAGAAACCATCTATGACTTCTTATCTGCCGGACCCGATAAGCACGCCATGCCTTACCTCGATTACAAGCACTGCATGAATCAGGCGATTGACCGGTACAAAGAAGATATGTTCACCTACTCCGAACTTCTCGGTCTCTTCTCCCTCCGCGAAGAACTCGCCCGGCACCTGCGGGATCTCCAGGTGTTCACGACACCGGAACGAATCGCGGTGACAACAGGATCACAGCAGGCTCTCCATCTATTGATCCGCCTCCCATTCCCTAATGGAAAACAAACCATCCTGACCGAACAGCCTGCTCATCCAAGTTTCATAGAATCCTTGAAGCACCAGCCCAGCGCCGGTATCGACATCGGGAGGGACGGACCTGACCTCCAGGAGCTCGAGACCATTTTTCAAAAAGGAGACATCAAATTTTTCTACGTAGTCTCACGGTTTCATAATCCCACAGGGCACGGCTATACCAATGAAGAAAAAAGGAAAATCGTCGAGCTCGCCGAACGGTATGATGTATACATCTTGGAGGACGATTATATGGGGGACCTGGATCCAGATTTGAAGCAGGATCCCATGTTTGCCTATCAGCCGAATGGAAGGGTCATTTACACGAAGAGCTTTTCCAAAACACTTCTCCCCGGTCTCCGTCTCGGACTTGCTGTCCTGCCCCTTGAGTTGATTGAACGTTTCACAAAGGCGAAGTTTGCAGCAGACGTCCATACGCCGGTCATCACTCAGGGGGCACTGGAAATCTATTTGAAAAATGGGATGTTTGCTGCCCATATCAAAAAGATTCGGAAGCTGTACAGGAAAAAAGGGGAAATGCTTCGCCAGGCGTATCAAACCCTCATGCCCGATGGGACGATTTATACGTGCCCACCATCCGGCTTCTACTCAACGGTCAGACTGCCATCTCCATTGAAAGCCGAAGAGCTGATTCAACGATTAAAGGAGAAACATGTATCCGTGCAGAGTACCAAATCCATGTATTTAGAGGCTTTCATGAGACATGACGAGCTCCGGCTCAGTGTATCCCATGTGGAGGATGACATGATTGGAGGAGGGGTTGCGCTTATGGCAGAAACCATTCAAGAAATGATGATTGAGAGAAAAAAAGGAGTAATTTGGAGGTAATCGGCCATATGTAGACTGTGGTGGGACTTGAACGGCGTCATATATAACGAATCTTAGCCAAGTCAGTCCCGAACTCGTGCCACTTTCACGAAAACTTGTGCCACTTCCTAACAATAACCATAATCAAAAGCCGGAAGACTCCCCTCTTCCGGCTCCACTCTCGATTACTTTATAATCGTCGATCCCTGCAGCAGTTCCGGCTTCGCACCAAGGATCAATAAGAACAACTTCGAGTCACTGATTTGTCTGTGCTTTTTCATAATGTCTTTCAACTGAACGATATTCGGATGAGCTTTCAGTTTCTGTACCTCTTCCTGATAGAGTGAGAGGATCGAGTCCCGCACAAACTGCGGTTCGTAATCCGGCAGCTCCTTATCCCGTATCAGGGACCCCATGTATCCGTACTTCAGCTGCAGCTGTCGCGTCAGGCTCGTGACGTGGACGAGCTGTTCATTCAGTTCCGGGTAGTCCTGTTTCAGTGCTTCCACGTCTTTTTTGGCTTCGTGGAGTTCGTTCATTCCTGCAATCATTGTGGTCATGATGCTTCCCCTCCCATGTTCCAAGGTTTTTCGAGACCGATGATGTCATTCAGGATTTTGCTTTGCTTGCGGCGGACCCGTCTTCTTTCGGCTCGTTCCTTCCCGGATTCGAACAGGAATCTCTCTTCTTCTGTTTCCGGTACGATTTCCGCCACCTTAACAGGTTTTTTATTTTCATCGAGTGCGACGAAGGTCAGGAATGCTGTCGCCGCCATCCGCCTTTCCCCTGTGATCATGTCTTCTGCGATCACCTTGCAGAAGATTTCCATCGATTTATTTCCAACATAGGAAACGAAGGATTCAACGCATACGGAATCACTTTGATGGATCGGATACAGAAAGTCGATAGAATCGGTCGATGCCGTCACACATTCCTTCACCCGTGCATGACGTCTCGCCGATAACGTCGCATTATTATCGAGCTTCTTCATCAACACCCCGCCGAACAGGGTGTTGTAGTTGTTCAAATCATTGATCATGACCTGGTCCGTACTGACGACCAGACTCTCTTTCGGATGCTTCTTGTTTGGCATGAGAAACAAGTCCCTTCTGTTTTGTAAATGGTATTTCAAACGTTTGATACCCAAAGTGTACGCCCGTCATCACAATAAGTGAAATGAATGTTCCTCATCACCACCATAGACACTGTCTATGCAACGGCTTACAATTGAATGGTATCAATCCCCATTTTTCCTGAATCGGGACAAAAAAAAGAGCATTCCTCACTCGGAAATGCTCCCCATTAATCGTTCCTGGGTAAAGGTCAGCCATTCTTTCGTGGCATACGACAAGTATTGATTTTTTCGCCAGATGATGGCGAGGTCCCATTCGATGACAGGCTTCACTACCCGGATCGCGACCAGATCCTCCTTCAACTGCTCATACACACTGAATGGCAGGATTGATATCCCAAGTTCCGCTTCAATCATTTTCCCGATAAAATCCCACTGAGAGCTTTCGGATACCACTTTCGGAAGAAACCCCGCTTCCTTACACGCCTCACGGATCCGGTCATTCAGGGCAAAATCCTTATTGAAAAGAATGAGCTGCTCGTCCTCAAGCTCCTTTAATTTCACCTGTTTCCTCCCCGCCAACCGGTGGCCACGAGGAACCACAATCCTCAGTTCTTCTCTCATAAACGAAAAATGATGAAAGTCTTCCTCTGAAGCCGGAAGCACCCCGACACCGACATCCAGCTGGTCGGCAAGGATATCTTCTTCAATCCGCTTCGTCCCATTCTCGATGAGCTGGAATGTAATGCCTGGATACAACTTATGGAATTCCCCAAGCACCTTGATGAACTGACCCGCATCCATGATCGGCGGCAGACCGATCCGAATATGTCCCCGTTGCAGTCCAATCAGGTCATCGAGCTCATGCTGAACGTTCTCGAACGCCTTATCGATCGTCTGAGCCTGAGTCAAGATCGCCCGCCCCGCATCCGTCAGCACAAGCTGCTTCCGGGAACGGTCGAACAGCTCAACACCAAGCTCATCCTCCAAGTTCCGGATCATCTTACTGATCGTCGGCTGGGTCACAAACAAATGATCCGCTGCACGGGTGAAACTCTTGAATCTCGTTACTTCTATAAAATATTTCAAGTGCCTGATATCCACTTGTTCACCTTCTCTTTCAATGGTCATTCCTTTATAATCATATCAAACTCACTTTAAATGTTAAGGACGGCGAATCGATTGACAACCAAACCAAAGTATCAAACGTGGATTCGAATGAATAAACTTCTTATTTTCCTGGGGATTTCCCTTCTTTTTCTGATGGTCACATTCTTTCCCATCCCGACTCCCCTACGCGTCTTGTCAGGATTGCTTGCGTTACCGTTTCTTTACATCGTCTTTATCCTCTCCTATTCTATCTATCAATTTGCGGGAATTGGCGGAAACTATCAATCGAAGATTCATGATGTCATCGTCTCGAAAGTGGATAATCGCGGGGGGAACATCCTAGATATCGGGACAGGAAGCGGATCCCTGATCATCAAACTCGCGAAGAAGTTTCCCCATTCCTCCCTTACCGGCATTGATTATTGGGGAGAAAACTGGGAATATTCGAAAGATCAGTGCGAAAGGAACGCTGATATCGAAGGGGTTTCAGATCGGATTCATTTTTTGAAAGCAAGTGCGTCGAAGCTCCCTTTCCAGGACGGGGAATTCGATGTCGTGGTCAGCTGCCTCACGTTTCATGAAGTGAAGGATTCCATCGATAAGACAGCAGTTGTCAAGGAGGCGCTGAGAACCTTAAAGCCCGGCGGTACATTTGTCTTTATGGATTTATTTCTGGATGAGAAAACATTCGGGGATGTAAACGGGCTTTTCTTGAAGAAAAACGTGTCCTCCATACAAGACTGTAAACTGTCAGACACCATTCCATTGCCAAGGATTCTATTAAATAAAAAAGTTCTCGGTCATGGGATGATCATATGTGGAAGGAAGTAAAAAATCCCGGAGCAGACACGCTCCGGGATTTTTTATGAAACTAGTATTCTCCCAAACTCCTACATTAAGGAAGCATCCAAGAGACATTATAGTCATCTTGTCCCCCGTAGTATTGCCAAATCTGAGCCTGTTCGTCGGTACCCGGGAATGCGATCCATTCCAAGTTGTCCGTTGTCAGATCTGTCGGCATATCCATCGGGTAATAGGCAACCCAATAGGCACCAGGCGTGCTTGGAGAGTATTCCCCCATAGACACTTCCCAGCTCCAGGGAGAAGAATACGTACCAGGTGTGATCCCTTCCCCATTCTTCAAAAGGTAATCAATGAATGCACTGTAAATCAATTGATTGTTCGCATAATCATAGCTATTCATGCCCGTGTAAGCAGGCTCGACATCAATGAAAATGACAGGTTTAACTTTTGTCCCATAAACACTTTTCATCGCTTCATACGTCTCCAGAGCAAGGGCCGCCTGATTCTCTCCCCACTCTATTGGAGAAATTCCGTCCGGCGCGGTTTGCATTCCGGAAAGGAACCAGTATCCGTAAAGGTACGTCGCTTCCTCTGCTCTGTCACTACTGAAGTAAATGCCGCCGCCAGTGGTCGTATCGAATTGCACCTTGCTTCCATATCCTAACTTCCCGATATAAAAATCCTGACCTTCAGGATTTGCTGTAGAAGCAGAGTCTGATCCGTATGTGTATTCTGCCTCATCAGACTCATTCGAGTCAGTCACGACTTCAGATTCTTCACCAGGCTCTTCTGTCTGTTCATCTGATCCTTCTGTAGGAGCAGGGGATAAAATCGCTGAGTTCGTGTTTGCATGTTGTACAGCTGTTTCACTGGCATGCTCACTCGCTTGTGAATTCACCCTTCTGTTTTCGGCTTTTTCCGGTTGGTCGGCTTTTTTTTCCACATTAGGCTTCACTTCAGGCTTAATAGAATCGGCCTTTTCGTTGGCTTTTTCTTCAGCTTGCCCTTTAGCTTCTTCCCGCTGCTTCTCTGCATTTTGTTGGTTTTCTTCTGCTTTCGACTGTTCAGGAGCCTGTGGCTTCACATGAGCTTCCTTATCATGGGTCTTTTGGGAGTGGACGGCTTGTTCTGCCTTTACGTCTTCCCCTTTTTCTTTATCCATTCCCGCCGCTTGAGCGAACGTGCCTCCAGACATAAGTCCAAATGACAATGCTGTTGTCACAACCAGTGATTTCATCCATTTGTTTGAGTTTTTCATGTTCATTTTTCTCCTCTTCATTATCGTTATTTATGTACATTTAAACGGTAAGAAAAGGAGATTTCTCGGGTGGCGGTGATGGCGGGGCATTCATCCAATGGTACCAGTACTGCACTTCAGAGTCATGATAGATGTTGCCAAGGTACAATCCTGTTTCCCAATGGAAGCTCCCTGCAATGAAGCTCGAACTTGCTCCCGTGCCGGGAATATCTTGTGTTTTCCCTCCAGAAGGCTGGTTCCGATTCGATGAGGTGTGGATAACCTCAATATCGACCGGTTTCCCGGACGGTGATTGATCATCCGGTTTTTGCATCGGTTTTTGAACAGGGATTTGAGGCGTTGTCTTCTTTTTTTCGGGAAGAGATTCAATCTCTTTCTCTACCACCTGTGAAACGCCGTATGACAGCTTCTCAACTGATTCTTTCACTCTATATCTTTCGGCAGTGAGAGGTTCAGAATGGGCTTTGGGAGTAGTGATCTTGATTGGATTCTCTTTTTTCACATTTCTTGTATCCGCTGTCCCTTTTTCCACTGCTACTGCTTTCACAAATCGATTTTTCTGAGCTTCAGCCCTTTGATTGATACCAGGAGGCACAGCCTTCTTTGGCCGTTTATCCTCTTTGGGCACGTGAGCCTTCGCCGGCATCCCCTGAGGTGGACCAGGATTCTTCACCAGGTTGCCTTGGTCACTCTGCTTTTTAGGATCAGGGATCGTTTTTTCCATTTTCATTTCTTTATCTTTTGCATCCGTATGTACTTCTGCTTTCTCGGATCGATGGTCGCTCCCTCTATGATCCTGTGCATATGTATGAATCGGCAGGATTGCCGCTGCCCCTATCAAAATACTGATTAAAAGGAATGGCTTGATGTTCATGATGTCACCTCCTTTCAACTATTCCATAGACACTATTCGACATTTTCTGTTTATTTTTGTCGGTAATTCCACCTTCTTTCATGTAAAAAAAACCGATTTTCAGTTTGAAAATCGGTTTAGAAAGAAAAATCTTTATGTAGTTTACATTCTTCTAATTCCCATCTTTAAACGACAATCCCTTCTCCCCAAGCGCCTTCCTAAGCTTTGGAATGGAAGAAGGCCCCATCCCATGAAAAGCAAGAATCTCTTTCTCACTGAATCCAGCCAGCTCATCAAGCGTCGTAATCCCATTATTCTCCAACGCTCTTCTCGCAGGACTTGAGAGAATCGACAGAAATCCTTTGTCAGGTTTCCGTTCCCTTTCACAAATCGGGCAGGTCGGGCAATCACTCTTCTTCACATAGCTATGTCCGTTGTCACATACTCTCTCGTTTCCGTTAGATGTCATGCTGCTACCCCTTTCCTATGCCGAATCAGGGTCACAGCATTTAAGAAAATCGTTACGATGATCAGCACCGCAGAAGCGAACGCCGTGGAGCCTGTTATGTCCATAATCGCTGACCAATCCCCGATTTGGACCAGATGATAGTGATAGAATATCTGGAAAGATAAAGACAGGGCACATGCGCCCATGCTCATGACGGCAAGGGTTTGCACATTTCTCTGCTTCTTCACAAAGTCCACCAGTGGAAGCATCCAAGCTAGAAGCCCTAGTAGCAGGCTACCGACATTCAGCCAAACGATCATACCAATTCCCCCTTCTCATTATGATTGGAGATTCTCCACATCCACGAAGCCAAAAGAAGGATTACCCCTGCACACGTGGCAATTAGGTTATATACAAGAATATCTCCTGACTTCAAATAATAGATCGAAAGCGTCCCACCAAAGATCAGCATGATGGAAAAGGATAAACGAATGAGATAGACATTGATCTTCATACCATCCCTCCTCCTCTTTATTATTCCAAAATATTCAATATTCTTCAATCCTTTCCCATGATAAATAATAATGGAATACCTTTAGGGTACCACCTGTTCCAGAATGCCTCCTTTGTCATAAATGCACTCCTAATCGAGCATAGTAAAGAGGAATGATTGATGAAGAAAGGAAGTGCCTATGAGTATCGCTGAATTATTCATCAGACTTCTTCTGTCCTTCGTATTTCTTTTTGTCTTTACGCGATTAATGGGACGAAAAGAAATATCCCAGATGACGTTCTTCAACTTTGTTTCTGCCATTGCATTGGGAACGTTAGGCGCATCACTTGCCATTGATTCGTCCATCAGTGTCAGAAATGGGATAATTGCATTGGCCGGCTGGAGCATCTTCACCATCCTGATGGGGTATTGGGACCTGAAATCGAAATCCTTCAGGAGTCTTGTAGAAGGTACTCCCCGTGTAGTCGTACGAAAAGGCGAAGTACTTGAAGGGGAACTTAAGAAACTGCGTCTCGACATCGATGCCCTGAATGTCCTTTTGCGAAAAAAGAACGTCTTCTCCATTCAGGATGTCGATTACGCCATCATGGAAACAGACGGAACCCTGTCCGTCATGAAAAAAGAAGGCAAGCAGACAGTGACCAAGAGCGACCGGTTGAACCCTTCCCTTACGACTAGTCACGTCATCCCCATCCCCACTGCATTAATCGAGGACGGGAATATCAATGACAAGAACATCGAAGCACTTCCCGTAGATGAACAGTGGCTGAAACAGCAATTGACCACAAAAGGGATTCACTCTATCTCAGATGTGTTCTATGCTGAAATTCAGAAGGACGGTACACTACATGTGGATCGGTATGATGACACGGTTCATTAACGGAAATGGAAAGAGACTGCCTCATGGGCAGTCTCTTTGATTAGTAAGGCACCTTCATTCTCTTTCCTTTACTGCAAAACTGTTAGAGTACATGAGAATAAGAAGCAACCCTCCCAAACCATAAAGAAAAAAAGAAATCTTCCGCCCATCCACCCAGCTCTGATAAGCATGGATGATAGCGAGAAAGGACATGAAATAGCCAAACACCCGTTGCAGCGGAGTTATTTTTTTCCTTTTCATCATTTTTCCATCCTCCAGATCTTAAGCAATTGCTGCACTGTGAATGAACAAGACAAAATGGCGGTGAGTGAGAATAATAATGGATTGCTTATAAACTCATGATTTCTACTTACTACAAATGCAGCAATCACCCAATACATAACGACTGCCACAACTATATTCACCTTTTGGGATATAAACACAAAAACTCAGCCCCTTTAATGACTCCTTTTTTTCTTAAGGGAAAGAATCAATGCCACTATGAAAAGAACAGACGCGACTAATAAAGTCGTTCCTGAGCCCACGGGTGTCCAAAATCCAATAATTAAAAGAACAATTGCGATCGCTAACAAACCACTGACCAATTCCATCCCCCCTGTCACAACCCTGAATACCACTCCCCAAACTTCTTCATGCCGGATTTCTCCTTCACCCGGGTGTACTCCAGAAAATCCTCTTCATCAAATTCAGCCATCGTCTTGCGAAAATGCCGAGGGATAAAGATATACCAAAGATCGGACCAGCTATTCTCATTGTCTGAACCTCTGATCTTCTCAGCGATGACTCCCGGGGATTTACTTTCAAATAATCTCATTTCTTCCCCGTCATAATAAGCGAGACAGGACCTGAATTCGCAAGCCCTGTTCTCCACACCGTCCATCAGCTTTAAAATCCCCTCAATCCCGATTGTATCCAGCATATGATTCACATACGCTCGCGGGAAACCATTCAGCGCCGGGATAAAAAAGCCTGAATCCAGTGCGATGCAGGGTTGTTTCACGATGGAATAAGCCTGCATCACTTTCTGCTTTGCAATTTCCCTGATATCATCACTTCTTGGTTCGATTAATTCCGCTTCGATCGGCAAAACCTTTATATTCTCTAATTCCTTTTGCGCTGACGCAATTTTCCCCTTGTTGGTGGTGACGAAGATGATTTCTTTCTCGGTTTTCTTTTGTATTTCGATCAAATATGCTTCCTCCTAAGGGATGATTTGATTTTCGACATCAATCAGCTCCGGCTCCTCCACCTCCGCCGTCAAATCCTCCCCCTCCACCGGAATATCCACCGTCAGAGGAACTGGATGAAGCGCTTGGAGGTGGACCGCTCCACTTCCATGAATTTGTGAGAAACTCATGAGGATTCTGATCTGAAAGAATCAGGGCTGTAAGAGGAGCAGCTGACATCACGTTACGGTCTGCCACTCCGGCATTTGCCATCTTTCTTAATTTCCTCTTCCGTTCAAACAGGAGGGTTCGGATCATCCACGTATCCAGTTCCTCTCCACGAACATTCGGGTATCCTTCTCTCTTCACCTGTTTCCGGAATCGGCGGATGCCTGCTTTTACATCCAGTCCCGGACCCGACAACGTATGGCGTGGAACCATGAACAGAAGAAGGCAGGTTACAAAAATGCACAGGATCAGAATGGAAAGTGCCGTTTCTTGCTGAAGTTGGGCGGCAGCAAAGAATGAAATAACCCCGAATACGAGAATCGGCCACTTCTTTTCTTGCTTCCACCATACCAGGCCAAGGGATGCACTGCCTATGATTCCATACACCCATAGGGCAAATGCCGTTTGGCCATCAAAATAATAAGCAACCAAGATTCCGATTACTGTGGAAAGAGGCACAAGCTTCGTAACAAAATGGAACCAGCGGTCATGGAGAAGTCCCGCTTCCTTGGCTCCTTTTATCAAATCGGCAAACCATTCCTTCTCCTGTTGTTTTAGCATTTTGACCTTGGTATGATATTTTTTTACATGACGACGAAGATCTTTCTCACTTCTCGTGGCCCCGGCAAGATCAGTCATCGCAAACGACGCAGAACCGTTTTTCCCCTTTCGTTTAAAGACCCAGGAAACCAGCTTCTCTTCGATCTGTGTCAAGGGTTTTCCATCAGGTGTCAGGGTGAAGAACAGGGTCTCATCAGGAGAACGGGCATCGCTGAGAAAACGGGTCGTCGACTTTTGTGTCCGCACTGTCGCCTTCCCGCTTTCCACCAACGAGTACAACCCTGCCATCAAGGCACCATGGGTGAACTTCCCTCTTCTATGCACCATATATAAAAGAAGCGGATCCGCTTCCACTACATCCCTTGTTGTGCCACTGCCTCTGATTCTACCAATCAGGAAACCAAGCAACATGATCAATAGGATCACACCTAAAGATACGGCATGCCCTCCCAGCACCTTATTGACGGTTTTCATTTGGGTTTCTCTCTTAGCCTGCAGTATCATTCTGTCCTCTTCTTCCTGAATGGCCTGATCCAGGGACATCGGAGCAGCCATCTTCTTCTGTGCAGTCATGACAGAAGAAGGATAGAGGAGACGTGTTTCCGTCAAGGAATACATATCCGACACAGGCGTTGTAAAACGAACCACCTCTGGCCCTTTCTCCTCCACTTTCCCCTTCTGGTCATGAAAGAAAGCGTGATACTCCCCAGGATCGATTTCTTCAGGGAAAACAAAATCAATGGTCACGTTATGTAAATCAACATCATGATTGCTCCATGATCCGAAAAAGGGAACCGTCACATCACTATAGGAATCATACGAATCCACGGCATCTTTTAGCTCATACACATAAACAATGGTCTTCGTTGCATCCTCGACAGGAAATGGGGAACGGTACGTGCCATCCTCCCGTTTACTATCAAGTTGGCGCATATCCCCTTCCTCAAGGAAGCCTAGCTCCGCTTCATCATTGAGAAGTTCATAAGCTTCGAACCACTGGACGCCATCATGGTGATCCTCATGAATGGACCTCCTGACACTCGTATACTTCCCCTCGAACGTATACGTGAACATTTCGTTGACTAGAAGATTTCCATTCGGCTGGATCCACGCACGGATTTGTACTTCATCGATACTGTAGGATCTTGCATGAGCTGTCTGACTAAAGGAAAAGACCAGAATAAACATGATGAGCAGCTTCTTGATCATCATCGACAGCCTTCCTCCTTTCAGGTGAATCTACTTATGATAAAAAATACTTTCGCACCTCTTCCCAATTTTCTACACGTACATACCCCGACTCATAACGGTTATGGGGAGCAGAAAATAATATCCCCTCTCCCCTGAAGTTTTTGAAGTGTCTGGGACTATCATCAATTAAATAGTCTGCATGAATAATACTTTTGTTCCCGCAGAAGACAAATTGAGAGTCTGATAGAAACGGGAAATGTTCCTTTAGCCATTCATATTTTGCCATGAAAGAATTAGGATGCTCCATTGCCGCAGTCGTAATGTAAATCTCAAAGGATTCATTCAGCTCTTTTATCACTTCCTGACTCCCTTCCATCACTTCCAAGTCTCGAAAAAACGTAGGATCATCTACATAAGCAAGGATGTCATCAGCATTATGTGGCCGGATTTTCCATAGTCTGGTTCCTATTAAATCATCTATCGTCAGATTTTCATTATAATCCCTATTAAATAGATCCAAGTGTTTCTTATGTAAGTCTGCCATTACTTCATCCATATCAATGGCTATTCTCTTCATTTGCTACCTTCTTCCTCTCCAACATAATCCTCCCGAAGGATCCCATAAACCGCACAGTCTTTATACTGACCTTTCGCATTTCGAATCATATGCCGGATGATCCCTTCCTGTTTCATCCCTGCCTTTTCCATGATCCTTCCAGAAGCCGGATTATCCGTATTATGGGCAGCAGATAGTTTATGGACGTTCATGTGTATGAAGGCAAATTTCACGACTGCTTTCAATGTTTCAGTCCCATATCCCTTATTCCACCAATTGTACCCAATAGAATAACTAACCTCACAATTACCGGTGGAAGAGTTAAAGTCATATAAATCAATCTCTCCTATGAGAACTTGACCATCTTTGAGCTCTATCCCCCAGTAACAAAACTCTTTCGAATCGTACCCACCTACAACCTTCTCCATCCGTACCTTTGTTTCTGCAACATTCTTGTGAGCAGGGCTGACCCGATGATCAGATACCCGTTCGTCTGAAAGCCAGTGATCAAATGCACTTTGTGTATCATCCAGGCACAACTTACGAAGAATGAGCCGATCGGTTTCGATGGTTGGGGTGCCACAAAAATAGAACATGATGTCACTCCTATCCGAAACAGATGTTCATTATAAATACGTCACTATCATCACAACAAAACTGATACCCGTAAACATCAGGACCCCATAAAACACTGACCCGACATTGGACTTCAATTCATTATCCTTTTGAATCTTCCACCCTGCTTGACTTGCATCAAGAGTTGCATTTTTAGATAGCATACCGCCGCTACTGTTGAAAAAGAAGAGCACCACTGTTATGCCAAGACCAATAAAAAAGCTCCATTCTCCGTAAGAAAAGGAGAACAGAAGGCTTCCGATCCAAATACCGATAGCCATTACCGCCGCCGTCACTACTGATGTTTTTGTAATGAAATTCCTCATATATATTCCCCCTCGTATAACCATACTTACGAGTGGGGTTGTGTAAAAGTTTCAATTTTCAGTCAAATACTACCTTCCAATACTCTTCACGATTCAACTTCTCCACACACCATTGGTAATGACCGTCCTCACAGGTAGGAGAATATAGATTCGCTGTCATTAAACTATAGATTAATACATAGAAATAAAGATCTTTCCTAACCCTTTCTCCTAAAGTGGATACAATCACTTCCAAATACCTTTCGGCTAAATTGGCATTCAGCTGATTATACATATCCAAACAGGCCCATCCGATGGCCACATCGAATAAATAATCGCCATACATGGTCAGCATTCCGAAATCAATCAAACCCGTTATTTCTTGTTTCTCATTGATTAAGATATTGCCGGGATAAAAGTCTCCATGGATGATGGAGTACTCCCCTTCATATCCTGTTGAAAGCTTTTCCATCACAAGATTCATCTTTCTCTCATAGTCCTTGACATCCCTTGTAAAATAAGGTTTCAACTCCAGCTGCTTCATTACAATGGATTCTTTTAATAAATCGAACCAATTATCCACACGATCTAAAGTTAATCGAGAATCATGAAATAGTTGGAATCCTTCTATAGTAGAGCTTCCTTGTACGGATTGCAGTGCTATATTTGCCTGAAGATACGTTTTCATCATGTTTGTTTGCTCATCATAAGTCATCGTCGGAAGCTTGCTTTGCATATCGCTCCCCTTCATCCGCTTTTCAATCGTCACTAACATTCCATTTTCTACTGAGATATCAAGGATATAAGGGAGTTCATAGCTTAGAGGATCCGTCTTTAATCCGGAATAGAAATCTTTTAATCTCTCTTGCCTTGCTGCATCAGACATGTCATTGTAGATTTTCAACACTCTTTCATCATTGAAAGCATATACCTCGGCTTCCATACCGGAACCTAGAAAATCAGCATCGGAAATACAGAACCTGTCTAGGAGGTTGGATTTCAAATTGTCTCTATTCAATCTTATCACCTCTCTAATAAGAACGATTTTGAAGGGAGCTCGGTAAGCTCCTCTATTGTCCACTCACTATTTTCATTCATATACCACTCAACAAGGTGATAGCCTAATGAATACCCACCCCAAAAAGGGAGTCCCATTTCTTTATTTCCGAAGATGTAGGAATCGGCCATTTCCCCTCTATCATCAATGTGATGCCTAAACCTTGTGTTCCACAGTTTCTGTGCCTCTTCTTCCGAGAGTACACTTTTATAAGGCCCCATGTAGGCGTCGCCCAATTCAATCCTTACAAAATGCTCCGCCAACCCTTCTAAAACCAATCGATCCAACAGAGTCTCATTTCCTTCGGTCATGTTGAGCTTACACATTCTCAAGTGATGATGGTACTCATGGAAGATCACCGACTTTAAAGTGGTTTTTACACCTCCATCGGCCTGCACGATAAAACACATCTTTCCATTCCAATCGGTAAAGGCTGAAACGCCCCCGAGCTTGTTCTTCACAAACTCGTCATGTTCGTCCAACATAAACAACTCAAGTCGAATGGGTTTATCGGAAGGGTATGCCAATTGCAGCCTTCTCAATTCGGTTTGAATATAAGACTCATAATCCAATCGTTGCAACCTGTCAAATTGCTTTTCCAAAGACTCAACATCTGCTTGAATATCAAACATGCCGAGAAATCTCATGGAATCAAGCTCTTCTTTTGTCATCTGGAACGTATCCATAAATAACCTTTCTCTATCACTCATGGGCTTTATATGCAATTGATGGATGAACTGTTCCATTTGAGTCAATCTGTGTGTTGTGTCTACTTCACTCATTAACCCTTCCCCTCATCCCTAGTACGATCCCGATTTTTTAAGTACGCTTCATATACTTCTCCCACTCGATCTTTTCCAGGCGCCATTTCCTTCAACCTTTTATGGATATCGTTCAGTAAGTACAATCCTCTAAACAAAGTACCCATCACAAGCCCGAACGCAATTATTCCCCCTGCAAGAGGTCCCAGCATAAGGAGGGCATATCCCAACATCAAGCTTAGAAAGATCCAAAATACTAAATTCATAGAATCCCCTTCCTAGAATTCAACATAAAAAGGCTGCTGCTCCGCATTCAAACAGTGCTCAATCCGTTCTCTAAAATTCGAGTGCGTCACCAATTCAAGCGCCTCTTTAATCGGAAAGAATGCTACCTCAAGACTCTCAGATGAAGTCGTCGGCTCACCACCAACAGGCTTCGCGAGAAACAGGGTGTTGCATATAGAACGTTTTACATTCTGATACACACCGCAGAATGATACGATTTCAACATCAATACCCGATTCCTCCTTCGTCTCCCTGATGGCCGCGTCTTTCAACGATTCCCCTTCTTCCACCTGTCCACCGGGCATTTCCCATCCGCGCCTTGGCCCTTTAATTAACAAGATTTCCTGCTGTTCATTGATGACGATTGTCGCCGCCGATACGATATGCTTTGGCGGTGTGTATGTTTGCTGTGTCATAAAAATTCCTCCTTCATTGGTAAAAGGAGCCTACCTTTCACGATAAACTCCCGAAATATAAATTCCTTATAAAATGGGCTCCCTCGTTTCTGCCGTCGAAAAAAATGCCCCTTTCACATAAATCGTATAGATTAAGACAATGACCGAAAACACAACATTTCCTATAAAAGGTTGTTGAGGCTGGTTCGTTGCTAGCACGGAACTGATCAAGCCAAACAGGGCTGAGTACGAAAGGAATAACCAGAAACCCCATTTTTTCAATCTCATGTATCCGTACACCATCAACAGAGAAAAGAAGGCCAGGACGATCCTCATCATCCTTTCAGGGAGGATAGAAATTCCAAATCGTTCAGAAATACTGATGGCGTCCGCACCTGCCTGATAAAAAATGGCGGTGAATAGTAAAACCGCCGCGCCAAACATATAAAAGTATCCAATCACCGATACTCCCAAAGGTCTTTTCATTCTTCCCACATCCTATTGGCATAGTGTATATTCTTACACTACCAATTATGTCAAAATAACCCATTACACTCAATAACTATTTCCTTTACCTTCTTCCTTCAACTCTTTCTCCACCCAATATCCCTCATCCGAATTCCTCACCACCATATCAAAGAGCTCGCTCTTCGGATGCATGAAGACTTCATATTGAATTCGCCGCTCGTCATGGGTTTTCCGTAAATAATCTACTTCCATACCCCTCTCGTTCACGTCGCGGATGCCACGTCTCTTCAGCTCCGTCTCTCCATCTCTGTAGAAGTAGATTTTCAGATCATATAATTCCGGTTTACTGAACGCAACCGACATCCCCTCGACGATGGTCAGTTTCTTACGTGAAGAGATAAGTCGGCTCGGTTCATAGGGAACGTCCAGCGTGTAGAAATCCATCCCCTCCCTCACCATCCTCACGTCCCGATCGAGGGAGAATAGATGATGGGCGTCGGGATGGCAAGCAGTCATCTTCGACTGATGCATTTCGTTCTCATATTCATATTCAATAAAGGAATGTTTCCTGACAGACGAATTCACGATATAAGGATCGGTGTTGATATAATTGGCTTCCCCAAAATGCCTCAACAGCAGCTTCGCGAATGTCGTTTTGCCCGATGCACCATGACCTGAAATGCCGACGATCATTCGTTCTTCTTGATTTTTCAATTGATTGGCTATCGTATGTAGAAATTTGTCCATGTATTGACCCCTTCTCTAACGTATTAATCCTCTCCGCTGATATCGATTTCTGTATCATCTTCTTCCACTCCGTCAGGGTGCCTCATTTCAACCTACTGTCCACGCATCCTGAGCTGCTTGATCATCATGGCCAGAAAGATTTCGACCAATGAAAGAGGAAATCGAGATGAAAGAGCATCGCGATACTCAAAATGAAGATCGGCAGGGCGATGAATAATTGAAGTTTCTTCATCTGGAACCCGCCAGCCTCACAAATTCCTCACTATCCTTCACACACAGCTCCATCCCTTTTTCCCAAAAGGCTTCCTCCGTAATGTCCTCTCCCAAATGCTTCATGACGAGGTCTTCTGCCGTCATGCGTCCTGAATCCCGCAGGAGGTCCATATACTGCTTTTCAAACCCTGTTCCCATTTCCTTTGCCCTTGCGAAGAGATGGAGTGCCAGTAAGTAGCCAAAGGTGTACGGAAAGTTATAAAAAGGAGATTCTGTTTTATAAAAATGGGGTGTCCAGATCCATGAATGAATCGGCACCTCATCAAGGGCACCGGCATATCCCTCTTCCATGGCAGACTCCATGAGTTCGTTCAAGCGTGCTGCAGGAATGAACCCCTTCCTCCGTTCTTCGTGAACATTCTTCTCAAAGATGAACCTTGCGTGGAGATTCATGAAGTTCATGACGCTTCTCTTCAGTTTCTCATCAAGGAGGAACAGCTTCTCTTCGTCGGTCTCCGCTTTATCCAAAGCCTCTTCAAGGATGATCATTTCTGCAAAGGTAGACGCCGTTTCCGCCAGGTTCATGGGGTAGGACTTATTCATTCCGTTCACCGATTTCATCGCATGGTTATGAAAGGCATGACCGAGTTCATGCACAAGGGTCAACACCCCTTTAAATGTACCAGGGAACGTCATGAATACCCTTGATTCCCCAGTCAACGGAAATCCGGCACAAATGGCAACGGCAGACTTCCCGGGACGATTTTCCGCTTCGACCCAGCCCTCGCCGAATGCTTTCTCGGCGAATTGACCCATTTCAATCCCGAACGAGTAAAACCGTTCCTCGATCAAGGCAGCCGCTTCCCCATACTTCATCCCTTGATAATCATGATTCATCGGAGACCAGAAGTGATACGACTTCATTTTCGCATCGCCATGCATAGCTGCCTTCACACTCAGGTATTCCGCAAACGGCTTTTTATATTTCTCCATTATCGAAAGCATCGCATTCAGCGTTTCAGGCTTCATCCTGTTCTGAGCAAGGGGGATCTGAAGAACGTCCTCTGTGCCCATGCTCTTATACATATTCAGCCTGAATCCTGTTAGATGGTTCAGGATCTGGGCGAACTGTCCCTCATGCTCGGTCCACTTCTCCACCAGTGCCTCATGGGATTCCTTTCTCATGGACTCATCGGCATGGGACCGGAGATTGATGGCCTGTCCTACTGAAATCTCCTCTCCCCTCAACTGAACCTTAATGCTGCTCATGAAAGATTGATAGAATTCTCCCCAGGCGTGGTATCCGTCTGCCATGAGGTCCAGTACTTCCCTGGATGGCTCCCGGTCGGCTTCTTCCCGCCACTCACCGAGAAGGAAGCGATACTCCTTAAGTTCCTCGGCGGCAAGCATTCTCTCCCATTCCTTTTCTTCAATGCGTGCTAATTTCCTTTTTAACTCACTGACCATAGACTCATATGTAGATTGAAGTGCCGTGGTTTCCCCTCTATAAAGCTGTGCGCCCTGGTCTGTCGGGTTCACAGAAAGAAGACAGATCGAAAAAGATCTCGCCTGTGAAATCGACACCTTTATGATCCTTAGCCTTTCAAGAACATCGGCTAGCTGCTCCGGTCCCGGCGTCATCTTTTGCAAAAGCGCTTCCAATCCAGTGATGTTTTCTTCCGTCCTTTTTATATGTTCCTGTAGTTCAAGTGACGCACTTCCACCTTCAAAGATGCTATCAAGATTCCATACCGGATTATATTTGGTTATCATCATTAGCTCCCCCTACCCTGAACAAAACGTATGTTCCTATTTTATCCCACCTTGAACTTTTTTCCAACTTTTATTTGTCCTAAAATTCGAAATAAACTATACTTTGTTCATACTACTGAATCGGAGGATCACACATATGTCACACATCACTCTAGCTCAATATCATCCATCATTTGAACTCAAACTTGGCGACTTTCACCTGCCGGAAGATCAGTTACAATTCACGAGCATGCCTCTTGATAAAATCCATAACCCTTCCATCTCTAAAGACACCAGCCATGTCGTCATCCTCCTCGATGACGAGCCAGTCGGTTACTTCGCATTGGAAAAAGGAGAGAAGCTCAGTAAATACTCCTCTAATCCTAAAGCCAGACTACTAACCTCGTTCTCTATCGATTCTAGACATCAGGGTAAAGGAATCGCCAAGGATGGACTCAACCAATTACCAGATTTCATCAAGGAGCACCTTCCCGATACAAACGAAGTGGTCCTTGGTGTGAACAAACGAAACAAAGCCGCCACCAGCCTCTACCTCAAGACTGGTTTCACCGACGAAGACGAAATCTACGAAGGACCTAAGGGACCTCAGCATATTCTTCATTTAAAGATATAATAAAAGGAATGCCTGCTATCTGGGCATTCCTTTTTCATTATCCTGTACAGATCATCACCCGGTTCCCGTCAGGATCCTGAATGACGAAGAAGGAAAAATCATGGAATCTTGTAATCTCAGAAACAATCTCATACTTCAACTGTTCTACATACGAATAAGCTTCCTCAATATTGTCAGTGTGAAAATTGAAGAGTGGATGATTGTGAGCAGACTCTTTTTTCACTCCCTCAGGACCTGCATCCAGGGTCAATCCGGTAAAATGATTGATCGCCATGTTGTAGACGGGATCCTGCACCATTTCTAGGTCGTAAGGCTGTCCCAATAACTCCGAATACCACCGGACGGATTCCTTCAAGTTGCTCACATGTACAAACACGGTATTGATTTGATTCAGGATTGGACTTTTCATGGATGACTCTCTCCTTTTCTATTTTAAAATGACATGCTTTTAGATGAATGGTTCCGTACACCTCGATCACCTGAAAGAACCGAAGATCTTCTCCTTACATAATCCCCATCCAAAAAGGTTCGGACTCCGTTTGTCATCAAGGTCAATGAAACAATCAGAAGGGTCAATAACAGGACCGGGAAGAAAATGATCCACGGGGAAATCATCAATTCATAGTATCTGCTTCCGATAAATGCCGTCCATCCGGGGATGTAGTAGCCAAGAATCGATACATGCATCATCAGGGTCAACACCGCAATCATTTGGCCGCTTGATATCAACAGGAACTTTCCTCTTACACTGGGGAGGACATGCTTTACAAGGATGTGCAGATGTCTTCCTCCAAGTACCCTTGCACCCTGGATGTATTCCTGCTGCAGGGCAAGATGAGTTTCTTTCCCAATTAATTGAGCTAAAGAGGGGATGCCGACTCCAATCAATATGTAGGTGATCAACCTCCATCTGAAGTCGAGGTTCTCCATGAACAAGTTAAAGTCCATTAATTGCATACTATATAATAATAAAAAGGCCAGGAGCGTGGTGGGAACAAAATGAAATCCTTCAACGAATACATCCATCCACCTTAATCTTCGATAGAACATTCCGTACACCAGTCCCAAAATCAAGGAAATGACCATTCTTCCCAATGTGACCACGAGAGCAAATTTCAGGGTAGGAACCGTCTCCGCAAGCGTTGCGTCGAACATATCGCCCCCGCCCGCTGAAGTACCAAAGGGGTGTTCCCATGAAGGAGGGAGCGGCTTATTGTTATAGTATTCTTCTTGGGTAATCTCCCCTTTTTCCTCTTTAAAGAAGTGACTATTCACGTAGCTTGTTCCCAATAGAAGAACGAGCAGAAAGAACCCTGCCAGAAAGCTTCCTTGTTTAAACAGCTTTTTGATCATAGAACGTCACTCCTTTCGGCAGAAATACTTGAATGAAGAAAAAGGCGATGGATAAAGGAAACGTTAACAGAATCAACGCCGCCGATATGATTTCATAACTGGGATGATTGGTGATGAATTGTAAAATGCCGTAGATGTTATACATGTACTCGAGGATGATCATGTTGGATAGAAGCAGTAGATACATATATTTCAAGTTATAAAAAAAGGAGTAGAGAACGTTCGGAAAGACATGTCGGATTAAGATGTACAGTTTTCCCATCCCTTTCGCCACTCCAAGCTCGACATAAGGCTTACCCAGTTCATTCTCGTACATCAAGAACGTATTTTTATAAAGATAGATCATGGGAATCAAGGATAGGGTGAGTATGGGCAGGAAATAAATCTTCTGTCCTGATAATGAATAAGGCTCTGTCACAAGCAGATTCGTATGTTTGAACACCCATATCGCCCCCAGCTGTAAGGAGAAAATCACGAATACATCCGGCAGTGCCTCCAGAACCGTGAGGATGTTCTTTACTGCTTCCTGCATCCGTTTAGGTAAATAAAATGTTCCGGTTGTCAGGAGAACGGCAAAAAATAGCGCGATGAAGAGTGAAACAAAAAGGAGAAGCAGCGAATACGTATAGGATTCCAGTATGTATGGGAAGATCGTCCTCTCCACATTGGTTCCCTGGGCGACATAGCTGATATCCGAAAAGTGATACAGCTCAACGACCGTCTTTTTCAATTCAATGAAGTAGTTACCCGGAAAAAATCCCAGTTCTTTTTTCGTCATTTCAAATGGTTGAGAAGCCGGTGGCGGAATGTCTTTAAAGATAAGTGCAGGTATGTGGCAAATGCTGACCACACTGACTGTAATGGCGACTAATACAACTAAAAATCGAACGAATTTGCGAACCATCCTATCCCTCCCACGAGATTGGAAAACACATCCAATTGCTATTTTCATAGTAATATAACGTTTCCTTCATGACAACCCTGATTTTTCCATTATTAAATGCGGGGGGATTTCTTGAATCAAGCAGGAAATCTTCCCACATGACTGGAAAACATAAGTGATAGGAGTAAAGGAGATGAGACCATGAACGCCCAAAACATACTAGAACAATACAAAAGCGCCATTCACGAAAGAGATGTCAAACGATTCGTCTCTATCTACCATCCCGAAGTCCATATTTATGACTGTTGGGGCCATTGGGAGAGTATTGGACTCGCAGCATGGAAGGAAAATGTGACTGAATGGTTCATCGGCCTGAAAGCAGATGGAGAAATCCTGAAAGTCGACTTTCAAGATATGGTGATGGAAGAAACGGATAATCTCGCCTTTGCCCGCTGTGCCGTCACATTCGCTGCCCACAAAGAATCAGATGGGGAAAAACTTCGCCAGATCACGAACCGCTTCACCTTTTGCTTGAAAAAGGTAAAAGATACGTGGCTGATTGTCCACGAACATTCTTCCTTGCCAATCAGTATGGAGGATGGGAAAGGGATGTTTGGATTAAGGTAGCAGCAAAACGACGATCAGACTGGGGGGACAACATGCACATCCAGCAAATTGACCATTCAAAACTTTCCCAATACGCGACCATATCGATTGCATACGAAGTGACGACCAAGCTTCACATCTCCCCCATTCACAACGGTCTTGGAGGACTTCAGTTGGTTGAAAAACCGTGTACACCCTATGTGAAGAATTATGATCTCTTACCGGATTGTCACCCACTCTGTTGGACAGGTCAGTTTGACTTAGATGAATGGGGATTGTTTGTCGCTTTAGAAAACGGTATGTACGTGGCAGGGGCTGCGGTGGCTCCGGAAATGACGGGGTTCAAGTGCGGAGCCGCCAACCTATGGGACTTGCGCGTTCAGCCAAATGCCAGAGGAAAGGGGATTGGCGGGAAAATGCTTGAAACGGTCATCCTCTGGTCCAAAGAAAGGGAATGCAACTCACTGATGGTCGAAACCCAAAACGTGAATGTCCCGGCATGTACATTCTACTCCAACAAGGGTTTTGTATTAGAAACGATCGATCAAAATGGATATGGTGACCCTTCCGTACAGGATGAAGTGAAACTACTGTGGTCCTTACCTATCCAGGACTAGTGCCATCATAATTCTCCGGCATGGGAGAGAAGGAGAATGACCGGAAGAAGGGATATTCCCACAAGTGAAAGAATGCAAATCAGCAGGATTTTCTTTAGTGGAATATCCCAAATGAAGCGTAAAGCTATCCCGAAAAACCAAACAACAAGAAAGAGACTGGCAAGTGTCCCGATTGGCTCACCGATTCGTAACTGTGATTGGATAAATGAGCCTTGGTTTACGTCAAATGTGGTGAAATTCACCAGTAACAAAAGGAACAATATCAGCCCGGTGCAGAAAGCAATATAACCTAACTGTTTCACCTATCTTATCCCCTTCCCTTAGTTCCGTTCCTGAAGCCACTTTACTATTTGTGGTACTCGCTCCCCATACTCAGAGAGTTCCCTGATCGTTTCGATGACCTGCTCCGTTCCCAATTCCTGCTCCTCTCTGTCAGAACACTCCATCCACAAGGACCTCTTCAAGTTATATTCCAGCCAATCCAATTTTCCAGAGAAGCCGTTAGCGAGTACCGCCTCCCAGTCAGCTTCCAGGACCATGCCTTTGCCAGCGTAGCCGCTGATAAACGCTTTAAATCGGGCCTCATCATATCCCGACCAGTAAAGGGCCGTTTCCACGAGATCATGCGCCGGATGGATAAACCCTGCGGACTCCCAATCAATCAGGACCGGATTCCCCTCAACCCATAACACATTCTTCGGATCCAGGTCCCGATGGCTCATCACCCTATCGGCTCCAAGCCTCTTCTCAGCATCACATGACCTTGCATCCCACTCATACAGTTTATCGATGTTCTCATGGAACACCCTTACCCACTCTTCATTCACGTCCTGACTTTTCCTTAAATACGTACGCCACTCAATCGAGGGACGGACCTCTGTTACATCCACTTCTATTCCCATCTCCTGAAAATCTGTATGATGAATATCCGCCAGAACGGTCCCCATCCTCCTACAATGATCAGCATGAAGCTCATCCGCCGGTAATCGTCTGCCTTCAACCCAATCAAACACCAGAAACCATTGATCGCCTGCATTCTGAATGGCTTTCCCACCGAACGTTTTGGCCGGAAGCGCAGCCACATTGTTTGATACGGTTCGGGCTACCCGTTCTGAACGGATGTAGTTATCGAGCGCATCCGGTCTCATCATGATTGAAGGATTCAGTGCTTTCACAGCATACTTCCCTTTCGTTGTTTCCACCGCATACATCGTATGTAAAAGGCCGCCCGAAACGGGTACGGGTTTAGTCACCCAATCACCGAGATGAAGGCTGTTGCATAATTCTTTTATTTGTTCCATCCAATTCCATTCCCTTCAAACGGTGTCATATCTTAAATCCAAACTTCCTCAACAGAAATGCCGATGAGACATAACTAGCAGGAAGCCCTGCGATCCAGTAAAAAATATTCTTTGGCATGATCCTATTAAAACAGTAAAAAAACACCGTGATCCAACAAAAGAGCATCACGATCCCAAACACCTTTTTCATTATCCCTACACAAACCCCTTCGCTACAGTGTTCTCATCAATTCGATATCCGCAAAACGTCCTTCTCCATGTTCCTGGTCACCATACACTCCATTAATCGTATCCACGCCAAGCTTCGACCAGAAACGAATTGCTCCCCAATTCTTCAATGCGACATTTGCCCGCACTTCCTGAAATCCATGCTGCTTCACGATTTCCAGCAATTCCTTCACCACTTCCTGCCCCAACCCTTGTTTATGATAATAGGGATCAATAGAAAGATAGTTGATGTAAAAGGATGCCGGAACAGGGTGGCCATGATAGGTAATAAGCAGTCCAACAAAATCACGAGATTCCTTCATCGTAATCACCTGGATCTTAAAGTGTTCTTTCCTACCCCCGGGTGGCAGATCACCTTCTTCAAAACAACGTTTAACGTACGCTTCGTCCAGGGTACCGCCGTCCCATTGATGGATGTGGCTTCCTTTTTCATAAAGAGTTTGTGCCTGATGGATTTCGGTTTCCTTGAGATCCTGTACCGTTAACTTCTGTGTTTCCCATTTACTTGGAATGTGTTTCATGATAGCTACAACTCTTTCTCGATTTTTTTACAACTTAAATGTTACCTCCAGCCCCGTCGACTTCTTCTGAAAAGGAGTCCCATACTCTTTTAAGGTCAGCGTCATCCCTGACAGGTCTTCAGGTAACCCAGGAGTCACAATAAAGTCAAAGCTCGTATGTTCCTGTGATCCCCCTCCGCCCGTGACGCGGCAATCATAGCCCTTGCCTATTTGCAAATGCCAAAAGCTGTTCCTGTGAAATCTTTCTCTCTCAAGGCTCTCATTGTACTCACGGTCGATATTCAGGTGAACCACACTCGCATTGCTATATTGCTTTATAAACGGCACCGTATATAAACAGTCTTCCTTTTCAAGAGATTGTAAGATCTTTATGTATTTTTGAAAATCCCTCGGCTCAACCTGAGGCTTGAAGGCCTCTTCATTTTCCAGCACACCAAACAAGGATCTTAAAAGATCCTCATACACATCATATTTATCTGCCCATGTTGCAATATCTTCGAGCTTTGGATATCCCGGGTTGTTATGGGATACCTCTTTTCTTTTTTGGAGCAACGCGCACAGTTCCTCATCGATTGATAAAAGTTTTTCATCATAATAATCTGTTGGCCGTTCAAACGGCATGCGTCTCAATTTCATCACTCTCCTTCGTTTAAAATAAAGCCTCGTCCTTTTCGGTTACATTCACAAACCATGGCATCCCAAGCATCCACCCCAAGGTAATCACCACGAACAAAGTCATATAGCCAAGCATGAAGGCAAGAACAAATAACCCAGGTATCAGCATCGTCGTACCCAACAAAATCCCTTTGGAACGTGAGGTGAAGTACAGCGTCTGATGACATGACGGGCACTGAATGTCGGTCCTTTTCAGAATCAGTAATCTCTTAAAAATAAAAGACCAAGGCAATTTCCCTTCACAGTGAACACAACGCGTCACGATTGTCCCCCCTCACCCGTCTTGTTGGTTCTGCTTCTCCAAGAGCTCTATGATTCTATCCAACTTCCTGTTCATTTCATCAGAGGCATGGTGATTGCTTCTACTGTTTACCAGGATCCTTCTGATGAAAAGAGTGAAGGATAGGGCTCCTACAAACAACAGGAGAAAAACCAACATCTGAAAGAGTAGATCACCTATATACATTAATGTGTCACCAACCTATCTGTATTTATCAATCAAACAACGTTTCCTTCCTTTGATCCCTCAAAAACTCAAACAGCATCTTAATCTGCGATTCTGTATTTCTCCCAACCGACAGCTCTGGTAAATGCTCTTCCTCAAAAAATCCTATCCCCTTCGTTTCGACACCGCTCTTCGCTTCCCCGCCGGTCACTCTGCATTGAATGAAGATTTTGTAATAATGGTAGGGCTGTGGAGGATGCGGATGCTTGTTCATGTCCAGTAGAGCAAGTAATTTCACAGGAGTTGCATCATATCCTGCTTCTTCCTTGATCTCTTTGACGATGTTTTCACCCGGAGACAAACCGATGTCACAAAATCCGCCCGGCAATGACCATTGATCGTCAATTTTTTCTTTGACCATCAAAATCTTATTGTCCTTGAACACGACACCACGAACATCGACTTTCGGTGTTTGATAGCCTTCTTCGTTCGTAAATAAGTCTTTAATCTTTTTCATTTCAAGACCGGTATATTCCTGCATGATTTCCGTACTGATTCCCCTCAATTCTTCATATCTCTCCCGATGGAACACGTCCTTCGAAAAGGCGAGGCCCGATTGAGAAAGAGCCTGTATCCGTTTGGCCCATTCCAGCCATTTATCACTCATTCTATTAAACTCCCTTCACATTTAGTCAATCGGTAATGATGGAACTTCTCTTGATCAATCGTCACTTGCCCTTGATTGGTGAACCCACATTTCTCAATGACTTTCAAAGATGATGCATTGTCCACGAGGGCTATGGCGTTCAGGATTTCAACATTTGTTTGAGTGAACAGATAACCGATCAATCCTAAAGAAGCTTTCGTTGCATAGCCCTTCCCTTGATGTTCACTGGAAATCGCATACATGATTTCCCGATTCGGTTCAGGGAGTTCCTCTTTTATTCCTGTACAGCACCAGCCGATCATCTCATCGGTATCCTTGAGGAAGACCCCCATCTTCAACATTCGATCTCCTACATCCCCGGTTTCGGCAACAGATTCAAGGAACGCTTTATTCGCCGGGATTTCGTAATGGGTCACCCAGTCGAGCCTTTGTTCGAATGACGATTTCCAGTCTGGTAGGTAATGGGCTATTTCTGACTGATTGGAGATTCTATGTATAGAACTGGCATCGGCAATCGAGAATTCCTGTAAATAAATACCCCCGCAATCGATCTTAAATAAGTCACGTCCATTTTTGTGATTCATCCTCATACCCTTTTTAACCAACCTATCAAGTCCCCGACCATGTCACGAGTGATTTGATGATTAACCCCTTCATACACTAGGAACTTTGCATTCTTTTTTTGTTCTTTCTTCAGATAGTGATCATAATCCCGCTGCCCCTCAATCGGCATGACCTCATCACAATCCCCATGCATAAGAAGAACCGGTGAAGGACCAATCGGACGTTCGACAGGGTCATATTCCATTAAACGTTTTCTTACAGTACCAGACATGGCCTCTCGATAGTCCCTTTCTCTAAACATCCGTTCTGATAAAACAAATGAACCCGATCCGTTAATATTGACCAGCCCACCTACCTCTTGTTCACGGGCAAATATCCCGTTCGCAATACAGCCTCCCATGGAACTGCCAATCAGGATCACATCCTCACCGATGATTCCTAACGCCTTGATAAAATCAGGAAATTCATCAATCGTCGTCATGATGGTTTCCCAGAAATACATTTGTATCGTTTTGGCCTCAAAAGGATTTGCCAACGGCTGTCTGGTATCGTGATTGACGATTTCCGGAATGATTACATGGAACCCTTCCTCCGCAATCTCCTCTGCCAGGTCCCGGTATCCTGAAGTACTTCCTCCCCAACCGTGATAGATGAGGATGACTTTTTTCGATTCGTTTTGGTTTTTCGGTTCAACAGCATAATAGTTAAAGCCATCAATGGTGTTCTTTTCCATTACTCTTTTCTTCCAATCTTCACCGACAACGTCGTCTCTTCTTTAAATTTTCCCGATTCACTCAGTTCGAACATCGCCTCTTTCACTTCATCTTCAAATAACGACACATTACTGCCAAGGAATCGTTTTGCACCGTATGAGGTCGAGTAAAGGTTCCCGAGAAGCGACTCGACAGTCCAAGTGATTTCGTATGTAGGCAGTGTATGAACTTCAAGTTTGAATTTTGATTGTGAAATGATGTCTTCGTGGCTGGTGATAGGGTGGGTATAGGTGGAATTACCGGCTTTACGCTCATCCCCATACCATTTTCCGACCACATCATTAAACCTCTTTTGCCAAGGTGTTAACGACTTATCGGGGTCGTACGTATCAATGATTGCTACGCCGCCTCCCGGAGTAACGATTTCATATAATTCATCCAATACCTCCCGCCTGTCCATCCAGTGAAAGGCTTTGGCAATCGTCACGAGATCATATCGATCGGTGTGTTGATATTCTTCCAACCTTCCATTGAACCATTTTATCTGACCGAACCTTATTTCATCATGGAGACGTTTCGCTTCTTCTATCATTTCCGGTTCAAGATCAATTCCGACGATCTCATTACACCAATCTGAAAATCGTATAGTAAGATGACCTGTCCCGCAGCCAAGATCAAGGAGGTTCTGCTCTCCATTCAATGAGAACTCTTTCACCAGGAATCTAATTAAAGCAGAAGGATAGGTCGGTCTATATTTTGAATAATAGATTGCTGAGCCCTTGAATAAATCTGTTCCGTATTGATTCAATTTCATTACCTCCAATAAACACTACTACCAATTATTTCAAATGACGAACGCGTACTCAACCTTTTTCAGAAAAAAGAAACTTATGACTCCCATCATAAGTTTCTTTTTATCAGTATGGTTTTTATCTATAAAATAAATCTCCCCCTTTCTACTACTATTGATATGCTAGATTAGTATTGTTGAAAGGGACAGGCACCTGATTATTCCCTATTTTTTTTAACATCGCCTGATTATTCCATGAAGATATCAATGACCTTGTCACACACGTCATGATGGGTGGTTCCGTCAAAGTTGAGTAAGACCACTATTCCCAAGTCAAGTTCAGGTACCATGGTCATAAGGGATCTTACCGCCATTTGCCCACCGCCATGTTCTATAACCCGAAGACCCTTATATAGGTCTGTGAACCAAGCAAGCCCGTAACTTCTTACTTCACTCCCAAACCGCCATTCTTCACTAACCAGATGAACGGGTTGCTGCATCTCTTCAATGAAGTCTGATCGTAAGATATCCGATTCTTTCGTCAGATGAAAGGCTAGATATCTCCCTAAATCATTGGCAGTCGAGTATAAATAACCAATGGGAGCAGAGAGAGAATTTTTCGGAAAAGGTGTTTCGGTTTTCTCCTCACCTAAATAATATTTGGCACTGTTTGGATCTTCTTCGACATTCTTTGAATCACTCGTAGTCCGCTTCATAGATAAAGGGGAAAGGATTTCATCTTCAATATTCGTTTCCCACTCGACTCCAGTTACCTTTTCAAACAGATCGGCAAGGGTCACATACGCATCGGTGCAATAATTCCATCCCTTCCCTGGAGGATACTCCAACTCCACCTTTTGAAACCACCTCGTTACATCTTCTCTCGTTTTCACACCACCAATCTCTTCTTCTGTAAGATTGTAGTGGTCCAATGCTTCTTGAAATTCAGTCGGTGTGTCTGAAAAGATTTCCCTTACATTCGGAGCTGTCATATTGCCAATCCCCAGGTCCGATGGGAAGCCGGCCGTGTGGGATAAAAGTTTTCGGATCGTGATCGTATCACTTTGTTGTTTATCCTTTGTTCTAAAATAAGGCAGATACTCTACAACCTTATCATCCAATGACAGGAGATTCTTTTCTACAAGTTGCATGATCGAAAGCGCCATAAAATTTTTTGAGATACTTTGTATACTCATCTTTGTATCTCCATCCATCGGTTGTTTCACAGGTTGAATCTGTGAGTAGCCAAACCCTCTGGAATAGATGATGTCAGAATTTTTTACGATTGCAACGCTTAATCCTACCCCTTCCTGATCGATAAGTAGCTGATTAATATACTGTGTGATGTGCTCTAGTTTGTCTTTTAATTGATTCATATTTTCTCCTTTATTTTTAAATAGCAATGAGAGAGGAGGGATTGCCTCTATGTTTTAACTATACCTCTCTGTTTCCTCCAAATACTTCTCGATCGCTTCCTCGAGGGGACGTATGGCCGTCTCCCAAAAGTCCGTCCCTAACTCTTCCTTTAAGAATCCAATACTTAACTCTTCCATGGATTGGTTTCCTGATGAAGTAAGCAGCTTATCGTACCGCTCCGGGAAGCCATCTTTGTCCTCCTGATAGAGCGAATAGACGCCGTTACTGAACAAATAGCCAATCGTGTACGGAAGATTGTAGAAGGCTTTTTCCGTATTAAAGAAGTGAGGGATCGACATCCAGTTGTGGGTATTCACTTCTTCCAGGGAATCGTTGAACCAGTCTCTTTCTGTTTCTTCCATTAATTGAACAATTTCTCCTGCTGAAAGCTTTCCGTTCAGGCGCTGTTTGTAAAAAGCGGCTTCGAACTCGAACTTGGCCGGGATGAATGTAGTGTATTTCAATCCGTTCGTGATCTTCATTTCTAAAAGAGAGAGTCGGTCTTCTTCTGTTTTCGCAAGGTCTATGGCCGCATCCAGGACAAGGTTCTCAGCGAATGTCGACGCCGTTTCGGCAAGACCCGTGCCTACCTTGTGGGAGAAACCGGGCTGTTCATGAAGAAGGGAATTGTGATACGCATGCCCCAACTCATGAGCAATCGTGACGACATCGTTATAGTTGCCGGTAAAGGAAAGCATCACCCGGCTTTCCTTTGCATTCGGGAACGAGGCACAAAAGGCGCCATGACGTTTATGATCTGCGGGCTCCGCATCAATCCACCCCTTTTCAAAAGCGGTTCTTGCAAATTGACCAAGCTTCTCACTAAAACGGGTGAACTGCCCTATCACAATGTCGGCTGCTTCTTCGTAGGTCAGCGTCGTCTTGGATGTGAAGGTCGGCGCGTAAACATCAAACCAACTCAGCTTGTCCACTCCAGTCAATGCAGCCTTCCGTTCTAAAAACCGGTGCAGCAAGGACGTATGGGCGTGGAGCGTATCCATCATGGTTGTGACTGAAGCTTCAGAGATACGGTTTTGCTCGTACATTTCCTTCAGTGGATTCGTCCATCCCCTCAACCGGTACAGCTCATTCCGGAAGCCGGCGAAATGGTTGAAGATGGAAGCGAACCGGTCTTCATTCTCACGGCACACTTTGGTGAGCGATACCGCGATCTCCTCACGCTTGTTCCTTTCATTAGACAACATTCCGAGAATATAGGCCTTATCAAATGAAATCCATTCCGTGCCTTCTTCATTTTTCACCGGCACGTTAAGGCGGGCATATTCCTGACCGTATTGGTCCTCCCAACCGCTGAACCCATTGACTGAAAGGGCGTTGATCACCGTTTCCATTTCTGCAGGAAGCTGATCTTTCATTTTACGTCGCTGTTCCGTCAGAAACCTTTCACTTCCTGCTACGGCTATACTTTCGATGAACGATTTCCACTCAGCTTCCGTCATTTGGGCAAGACCCTGACTATATGTGAGGAGAAGCGTATCCATCTTCGCCTTCAGCTGGCTGCTCATTGCCATCAGATCCTGTGCTTCCCCGTCCAGAACGTTTTCCGATGCGATACAGAAAATGTATTCATCCATGTGAAACACCTGTGTATAGAGGTCCTGCACACGTTTAGTCACATCCACCGCTTCATTGATGTTCATCCCATGTTCCAATAGAGATTCCATTTCCCCAACTTGAAAGAGGAGCTCCATGACCTGCTCTTTCACCGGATGATTCCCTGGCCTTACCGCGTCTAGATTCCATTGATTCGTATGTACATGATTCACGTTATCCCCTCCTATTTATCTACTATTATCGTAAATACATATGGAAAATTTTACATCGGGCGTTGGACGGAGTATTGATTGAATGTTCAATCATTTGAAGACGCTCCTTCATACGCCGTGATTTTCTCAAAGTCGCTTCCCGCGATAATTTCGGCTTCATGCATGCTGGTCCATCTTCCAATTGATACTTCAGGGTGTTTCTTCCGATAGCTCTGGACGATTTCATAGCCGATTTTGTAGTTGGCCCATTGTGGGATGTCTTTGGACGGGATGCCATTTCTTAACCCTGCATAGCGATTCGGGTCACTGGAATCTTTGAGTTCGGTTATTTCAGTTACTACCTTTTCCTTTACTTCTGGTGTCATCGGTTCCTGCCATGGGACATCTATCTTTGGAAAGATGATATTGGCAAAGGCATCAGCCTTCCCTTCCAGCACCACTCCCCCTAGAATCGTATACATCATTCCCGGGTTGCTTTCTCCTGCAATGGCATGGTTATATTCGTGGGCGACTGTATACTTCAACATGTCTTCCTCCATGGCCGAAGAAAGTTGCAGCACAATGACATCGTCGTCCAAGACAAATCCCCCGACACCTCCCATTTTTTCAGCTACAATTGTATCTTCAGGATTCAAAGGTAAAACGAGTACTTTTTTATTGTTACCAGGGAGTTCTTTAGCGGATTTAAGCAACGCTTCTTTAATAATCCGGTTCGTCGTATCTTTGTTTTTATCCAAATCCTTTACTGATTCTGCAAGTTTATCCACTTCTGAGGACGGATCAAAAATATACCTTAAGCTGATTCCCTCCATATTGGACTTCTTTTTAAACGGTTCAAATACCTTTTCAATAAACACGGTCTCATTACTTTTCCCCGTCTGTTCACGTACGGTGTCTATGTACTCCTGCATTTCATCATACATATAAATGATGTCGAATTTCTGTTCTTCTTGTGAAAAAGTGATGTGCGATTCCGGTTCTTTCTTTTTCACTGGCTCATGATTGGAACATCCCATAAACATGAAACAAAATGCTGGTATAAGTAGCGCCTTCCCTAACGTTTTCAAGTTCGCACCTCTCCATCCATTTCCATTTGTTACCTACTATACGTTTTTGATTTGGAAATAGTTTCAAATAAATGAGAATAAAAAAAGAACCACCCGATCCAACCAGGAAGTTCTCATCATCCTCACCCGCCGGTATACACACTCGCACACGTCCCTGCCGCCGGTTCATAATAACAATGATTTTTGAATTGTCCCGAAAACGGCTGATCATACCATGTTGGGGGACATGGAGCATAAGGGTTAAAGTACCAAAGGGCATATTTCGCCGGGTGCTGTGCCCAATAATCCAGATTCTGTTTGGCTAACCTTTTCTCGACAGATCTGGCCCTGTTATAAAATAAATTCCCTTTTTGGACCGCTTCAAAGGAGTAGTTCCCTCCCTGGACCTGAAAAATGACTTGACGGATGCTCCTCACCTTCTTAAAGTCCAGACAATCTGCTTTCGCCCGGTTTACGATGACATTCCCGACGTACAGCATCCCCTGCTTCCCTTCGCCTTCCGCTTCCGCTCTCATCATCCTTGCCATTAAAGCAACATCTGCATCGGTGTACTTGACTCTTGGCATTTTACTCACCTCAGAATATTTTATGAGAAATGCCGGCTTTCATGTCAGGAATTATTCCGAAAGGGAAGTTGGATAGGCTATTCGAGCTTATTTTGCCATGATTTCCTCTTCGTACTTCATGTCTTTTGACGACCTATGATCCATTTTAATCAGCTGATCATAACGAATATCCCCGTCGTTCGCTGCATAGTCAACCCTTGCCGTCGCCACTATACATCCGGCTTTCCACCTTACGTCGAGGGTCGTGGTTATATACTCATTTCTCTTGTCCTTGCATTTGTAATAAATATAGGTATAGTGTCCATCTTGAAAAACCTGAAAACCTGTCTGGTTCGTAATTTCTTTTCGTATTTTATCCGGTGCCTCTTTCAGTGAAATGTCTTCATACTCTGCTTTAAAACCTATACTCATATAGTAGAAGAAACCCAGTCCCAAGAAAAAGGTTAAAAGAATGAACCTTTTTTTCATCTACCTTTCCAACTTCCCACCCGTCATCTTCTTTAAAAACGGTCCTGCCTCTTCCGCAAGTAAAACCGTCCTTTCTGCCTCCCCATTCTTGATTCGAAAGATTTCCACTGACTTGTCCTTATGAAGGAGAACATCATACTTTTCCCCTCCCCATGTAAAGGTATAGTCCGTCACAATGTAAAGGCCGGTTGAATGCCACTTAAGTGATTCGACTATTTCCGTGAACTCCCTTAACCTTTTCTGGTCGTTCATTTCATAGACGACTTGTGCCGCATCCTCCCCATTCTTTTCAACGATGATTTCTTCGATCGGTCTGGACCCGGTCCATGCGAAAAAGCTCAAGCTGATGGTAACGATCATCACCCCCATTTTTTTGATCATGTCCTTTCCTCCCATAATTCTAATTAACATTCTTCAAGTTCTTTCAAGAAGAATTTCAACCGCTCTTGTATCTGCTCCTTCGTACCGTATCGGATCAGTATTCTCTTACTTATTACTATTTCGTTTTTTTAAATTGATTCATATACGATTCACTATCAATTTCGCTTCAGTTACTGCCCAATCATAGTGTTCGTGGAAAAGAAGCCGCTTCACATCTTCAACATCAACCCACTCCGTCACATGATCACATTGCTCCTGCACCTTTGCTTTAAGCTCGACCAGATAGAAATAGGCATCACTAAGGAGAGGCTCCCCTTTCCTTGAATGAAAATAGTTCATCGCATTTCCAATATAAGAGTCTATCGACACAAGATAACCTGTTTCCTCTATTAATTCTCTTCTCAGACAATCCACCTGGTTTTCAGATTCCTCAATCCCACCACCTGGTAGAAAATAGTGACCGGACTCATTTCGAACCGTCATGACTTTATCGTTTTCATGATGAAAGATAACGGCATAGACACCTTTTCTTCTTTGATAGTCCAAACCTTGAATTCTGTCTCCGAATATTACTTTCATCTATCCACCTTCAATTTCAAGACTCTCATATAAGGTTTCATGACAAAGATAAGATTGATAAACGCAACGACAAGTGCGATATAGCCACTTACATTCGCCAGTACGGCAAACTCATCTGTATAATAAACGGCTGAGCGATGAAAGTAATCGTTTATGTAAAAATGAAAGGCCGTAATCGTAGCATATAGAGTAAATGTGATGAGATGAAACGCATGAGCTTTCGTCACGATCGTTCCTATCAGGATGAGCACTCCAGCTACGGCAAATGATTCCTGCGTAACCATCGCTTCCTCAGGAGTAAAGCTTACCGGGATATCCGACGTGATGAGAAAGCGAAATAAGGATGCACATACCCATAAACCCGTCCCTAGCGCTAACAGGATAAAACAAATGATATTCCTAGTCAACGTTGATTTCCTCCTCTTCTGTATTCAAACTTAAGAAATTCAAGACCAGCACATAAAAGGGATATGACACCAGCACTCCGATCATGACTAAACCCGATGCGGGATTCGGTGCGTCTCCTCCATAATTCGTCGGAAAGGAGGTGGAGATCACGTAAGAAAATAAGACGAAGTATGGTAGCCAAAGAACCGCCGTCCAATAAGCCGTATTCCGTCCCTCCATCCACTTCTTGTTGAGAAAATAAAGGATGACGGTTCCCATGATCAGAACCATGCCAGACATGACCCCACTGACATTCTCGACAAAATCCATATCCCAGCCCGACAGTCTCGTCAACCTGTATGTATTCACCATCAGCTCCACAGGCACGAGAATCATCAAGGCATATATGATGCTGACCACATTAATTTTCAAAAAATGATTCATTTCACCCCATCTTACTTCCAATACCAATTATTCCAAATTCACACAATTTTCTCAACCTAAAAAAAGGAATGACCGCAGTGGATCATTCCTTCCTTTGATTAGTATAACCCTTGTTCGACATGATACTGATCAAGCATTTGCATATGTTGATCATGGACATTCCCTACTGAATAACTTGAACTGTCTCTGTTCTCCCATTTGACCTCATTGCCTTCTTTATCGAGAGGGATCCAGCCAAAGGTGGAATGAATCCCAGGGTTGAAGCTTTCCCAAATCGAGTTGCCTGGAGGTTCACTTCCATCCGATAAGGTCAATGCCTGACCCCAATCGTCGGGTATCTTCATGGCCCCATAGGACTTACCCTTTATGGATGCTTCAACCTTCATCTGGATACCGGGTACATAATGCTCCTCAGTGCCGCTGCTTGAATAGCCCCTCTCCCTGATGTAATAATACTGCAGGGTTTCTATGTCTCTGTCAGGATTCATATTCCAGGTAATATGGAAACTCGACGGATCACCCGGATCCAGCATCCATATCCGGGGTTCGCCATCGGTCCGGACATGTATGACCTTCCAGCCGGTCAGATGCCTCTCCCAATAGCTGACACCATACCCGCCGCCAGCGGTAAGGAAAGGCGCAACCCCGTGACCGGTATCAAGTTTCAGCAGATCCTGAATCTCAACGGCTTCTGCATCGGAAAGGCCGGCATTGATCTGGGCCAGAATTTCTTCCTCTTTAGGCAGGGAATCTGCTTTCTCTATATACACCCAATACAATGCAAGTAGCCCCACAATCAGGATACCCAGCGCCAGGTAACGGAAACGTCTCCCCTTCATCATTCCTCCTCCTCAAGCACCGTTTCAGGAAAGCGGTAATAGTACTGTGTCTTTCGAGTCGAGATGAGGATTCCCTTCCCGTCCTGCTCCATATAAATGTCCGGATTCAGCCCGCTTCCCCATTTCCCTGTGGTCCCCACCAGCTGATACGGAAAACGTTCAGGATTGGAAGATCGTCCTCCGACTTCCTCATACCATAGCCAACTTTCCACTTCAGCCTGTTTCACATTCGAAAGCTGCTTCTCGAGCTTCTCTTGATCCAAGGTCCGTCCCTCACCGGATGGATGAATGATGTTGATGGATGCTTCTTCAGCTCCTGTTATGTAGGTGGATAGGTTGTTTGCCGGATAGATGAGGGAATGAATCGGGATGGTGAGCAGGGTTCCTGCCAGGAAGATGAAATTGGCGAGGAATCCGATCCAGGCAAAACGGCGATAAGTATCCCAGCGGCCATCCTTGCTTCTAAGGACTCCGTACAGGATCCAGACGCCTAATGGTAGAATCGGTATTTTTATCAGTGTATGGAAAAATTCCATGTTAATGGTGAAAGCAAATAAGCCAACCAATAAGGCGAATAGGATTTTCCATACCCTTGGTTTGGTGTCCAGCCTTTTGTACCCTCTATAGGCCAAATATCCGATGACGCTCCACTGAATGATGGACATCATGAAGGATACGATATTAAATGAAACATCGATGTTGATGATAAGAGCCCCCTCCTTTTTCAACTATTTTACCATCTATACCCATATGTGGGTCATAAAAAAAAGAATGACCATCCAACGATGATCATTCCCATTACTCATTTATACGTTTTTCACAGCTTCTTCTATTCCTTTACTTCCTGAAATGAGATCGAACCCTTTATTGAATGTGTTCTCTTCCGTCAAGGAAGCGACGATGGTTCTCGCCACATCTTCACGTGGGATGGATCCCCGTTCCAGATTTTCTGCGGCTGATACTTTGCCTGTACCTTCTTCGTTCAGCAGTCCACCCGGTCGGATGATTGTATAGGTAAGTCCGCTGTCTTCCAGCGCACGGTCCGCGAAGTGCTTCGCCACATAATACGGCTTCAAGGAATCGTTCCAATTCTCACGGTGATGAGCCTGAAGGGCACTTACGATCACGAAGCGTTCAATTCCGGCCTGCTTAGCGGCCTCCATTGTTTTCACCGCTCCATCAAGATCGATGAGAAGCGTCTTGTCTGAGCCTGTGCTTCCGCCGGACCCTGCAGAGAAGACGACGGCATCGGCACCCTTCAATCCGTTTGTGATTTGATCCACCGTTCCTTCCAGATCAACAAGGGCAGCCTCCACGCCTTCCTTTTCGAAAGACTGTACCTGCTCTTCTTTCCTCACGATGGCTCTAGGCGTATGACCGTCTTCCTTCAAGAATCCGACCACTTGCTTCCCAATCTGTCCATTTGCTCCAACCACTGCTACGTTCATGCTCTCATCTCCTTATTCCGATAGTTTTGGTATGAATTTATCATCACATGAATGATTGGGTGATGACAAATCATCTGTTTGGTGTGTGCTCATATAATGTATCCGGAATGGGGGATTTTAAAACGTAGCGGATGGGCTAAAAGGTTCTCTTTAAGGGTATGTAATATCAAAGGAGGAGGTCGCATGGTAACAGCTTACTTACTGATCATCATGATCGCCTTATCTTTACTCGCTTTGCCTTCATTGCCGATGCTGGAATGGGCGATATTCACTGTGGTTTTGACCGTTTTCGTATTAGCGATGAGGTATCTGATGACAGGAAAGAGTCTGCTCATTTCCACATCTGTTGCATTCCTTCTTGCCCTGGCCACTGTCTATACTCTAAATAAGCTCATCTCAATTGAGATCCCTTACTTTTTTGTGTATTTCATGGGCATAGTGAACTTTATCTATGCAATTTCCGTGAAAAGGACTCAATAGCTTTTAAGATTAAGGGATTTGCAGGCTTTGTAATGCTCGAGTGAAGCGACGATTGCGTCGTTTTATGAATAATTGCGTCATTTCTGACATAATTGCGTCGTTTTGTAATTAATTGCGTCATTTTCACCGTAATTGCGTCATTTATTTGTTATCTGCGTCTTTAACCAATAAATTCCGATTAAGTCCATATAATTGTGTAAAAAGAAAGAGTCATTTTATTCCTTCTTGTCAACACTGTT
>NZ_JAXBLY010000014.1:0-131196 GCF_033963925.1 Rossellomorea sp. YZS02
CACGCCGCCAGCGTTCGTCCTGAGCCAGGATCAAACTCTCCGATAAAAGTTTGAATAGCTCTTAAAATAAATCTAGAATTAACGTTGACGTTATTGTCTTGTTTTGTTCAGTTTTCAAGGTTCAATGTGTAAGCGCTTCGTTTGAAGCGACTTTTTTATCTTATCAAGTCGCGTCGTAATTGTCAACAACTTTTTAAGTTTATTTAAGTCGCCACTGACCGCTCGTTGCCGTCGTTCAGCAGCGACATTTACTAATATAACAAGGTTTCAGAATGAAGTCAACGAAAAATTAATATTTCACTATAATTATTTCACGGCACGGTAATATCGGTGATAGATGCCCTGTCCTTTCGTCTCTACATCGACGATTTCAACAAATCCTTTATCCGTCAAATATTCAATGAGCATGCTCAAATCCACAGAGTAGTGTCTTGCCTCTGAATGGTTAAGCAGATCCTGGAACGTCCAGTGTTCTTTTTGACCAAGGATGTCTAATAAATGCTCGGTTGAAACCTTGGTTCTTGAGTGGATGAGAAACTCGCTTGCCAGGAACAACAGTTCAAGTCGCTTATCGATCTCTTCATCACTTGTCACGAGCTCTTCATACAGCTTGTATATTTCAGGCTCTATTTGCTTAACCTGGTTCCATACAGTGACCTCCGGATGGAAACCATTTTCAATAACAGCAAGCCTTGCTAAATGATGCAATGAATGCACGATGTGATTATAGGCATCTAAGTAATGTTTGCTTTCGAAGAATTCTCTGCCATCCATATAGCGACGGATCAATTTGGCAAATTCCATCCCCATCTTGATCTTTCTTCCATAGAAAGGGAAATCCCTTAACTCTGTTTTGAGATTATGAATATATTCGTTCCGATCAAACAGAACTTTCCCATTGAACAGCCAATCAATCACTTTACGATTGGATCCAAGCAAAATCCATTCGTTCAGTTTGGCTTCTGTCACAATATGCAATGCCGCCTTTTGTTCTTTATAAGAATAGTGTTTGATGAAAACCGGCTCTTCGGCTTCCTTCACAACCAGGAACAGAACTATATCGAATGTATCGGTCAACGGACTGGATTTCTTGCTTTGTTCTATTAAAAGCGCTCCTAAAGTATTGGGGTGACTGGTACGCTCTTGGTATATCGGTCGTAAAATGTCTTCCATTTCATACTCCTCCACATCACTCATTGGTTGGTTACTATTTCGACATCCAAAGAGGATTTCCTTCTCTGAATATAGTCATTTTTCGACAAAACGGTTTCGTATCCCTCTTCTTATAACAAATATGGTATAGTATTTTTTTAGGGGGGACAAACAAATGGCTAAGAAATATTCAAGTAAAATCAATAAAATCCGTACGTTTGCCTTAAGTTTGGTTTTCATCGGTTTTATCATTATGTACGTCGGTATATATTTTAGAGAACATCCATGGGTCATGACAACATTCATGCTGCTGGGTTTTCTGGGAATCATCGGAAGTACGGTTGTCTACTTCTGGATTGGGATGCTGTCCACAAAGGCTGTGCAGGTGACATGCCCCAATTGCGGAAAGGTCACCAAGGTCCTCGGGCGCGTAGATATGTGTATGTATTGCAACGAGCCGCTCACTCTTGACCCGAACCTTGAAGGTGAAGAATTTGATGAAGACTATAATAAAAAGAAAAGATAAAGCTTCATGAGAAAAGACCTTCGACTGAAGGTCTTTTTTTGATAAAAAAAAGAATGGTCCTGAAAACCAGAACCATTCATACTTAATGCGTTTCTTTAACCGAACATTCCGTGCACGTTCCGTATATTTCCATACGGTGATTGTTCACTTTAAATCCTGTGACATGAGAAGCCAATTGTTCCACTTCATCCAGCCCAGGGTAATGGAAGTCGACAATTTTGCCGCAACCATCACAGATGACATGATAATGATCGGTCGTCACAAAGTCAAAACGACTGGAGGCATCACCGTAGGTCAACTCTTTCACTAGTCCTACTTCCCTGAATACGCGTAAATTATTGTATACGGTCGCCACACTCATATTTGGGAACTTTCCTTCTAGTGCTTTATATATGTCATCGGCAGTTGGATGAGCCATTGAATCAATGAGATACTCTAATATCGCATGACGCTGAGGAGTGATGCGGACTCCCGTTTCCTTTAATGTCGAAATCGCTTCTTTTAATTGTCCTTCTTCAGACATCGTCATGCACCTCTTTTCATAAGAATTATTATTTTATAATCTTTATAAATAGTGTACTAATCAACCTTCCCTTTTGTCAATCTTTCACCCTATTACTCGTGGAGGTTTTTCTCCTGTTCCCCCAGCTGCTGGTTGATATAACGGCCAGCTACAAATAGATAATCAGAAAGTCGATTCAGATAAGAGAGCACCAAAGGATTAATGTCTTCATCAATCCCTACCGCTTCTCTTTCAGCTCTCCTGACAATCGTCCTTGCAGTGTGAAGGGCGGCACCGGCCGGCTGACCACCTGGAAGAATGAAATTGCTGAGTGGAGATAGAGACCCGTCCAGAAAATCGATTTGTTCTTCTAATTCCTTGATATGTGTCTCATCCAGCTTCCATTTCACTTCTTTTCCTGCAGGTGTAGCGAGTTCTGCCCCGACATGAAAGAGAACCGTCTGCACTTTATGAAAGAACCTTTCAAATTGTTCTTTTCCATCAAAGTATTCAGTTTTGATATAACTTAGACCAAGACCAATCATGGAATTTGCCTCATCACATGTACCGTATGCTTCTACTCGCTGATCTTTTTTTGATACGCGTGTTCCATACACCAATGACGTCGTACCCTTATCTCCCGATTTAGTATAGATCTTCATCTTAATATCCCCTCTCTGCATCAATAACGTTAATATAGTTTTCCCTGTTATTACTATATGTAGATAAATTCTTTTTAAAGATTTCAAGTGCTCTGGGCATGTATTTTTTTGTAATGCTTGAAAGATGAGGCGTCACCGTAATTCCTTCCTTCGTCCAGAAGGGATGACCTTCTGGCAGTGGTTCTTGATCAAATACGTCGAGATACATATGTCCGATTGCCTTCTTTTCCGCCACTTCCAGAAGTACTGATTCTTCCACGAGGTCGCCCCTGCCGATATTGATGAATACGGCGGTGTCTTTCATTTCCTCAAAATGATCCACTTTCAGGATTGCCTTCGTACGAGCCGTGCTTGGCAAAACGGATATGATGTAATCGGCTTTTGGCAACTGCTCCCTGAATGTATCCAATGTAAACATCTTGTCGAAATAATCTGCATCTGAACCAGTTGAATTCACTCCGCTGACATTCATCCGAAATGCTTTTGCCAGACGGGCAATCTCCCCGCCGATGGCTCCCGCTCCAAGAATGAGAAGGGATGCTTCATAAAGTTCAGAGGTAGGTAGCCTTCTGCTCCAGACGGCCTGCTTTTCCTGCTCCCATACCGACTGTAGCTGTTTGGCGTGCTGAAGCATCAATCCGATCGAGAACTCAGCCATGGGGATTTTGTGGATTCCCCTTGCATTTGTTACCAGGATACCTCTTCTTTTAATGGCATCTAACGGCATCTTTTCCAAGCCCGCCGAAGTGACCATGATCCATTTGCACTTTTCACTTCTTTCGATATGATCGTCCGTCAAATCTTCCCCCATTGTGACGATCACTTCTGCATTCGCCAGTTCATGTTCTGCTTCCTTTACCTTTTTATAAAAATGAAACTCAGCCTCAGGGAAGCTATTCTTCAAATCTGAGACGAATTCTTCTTTAGGTTGAAATGTAAAGATGATCTTCATGTGGTTGCCCCCCATCCCATTTGACCATTATTTTACCATATAGAGGTTGAATCGCCCTAGCGCCAGCATTCCTAAGGGCAAAAAAAAGAGGATCGACCTGGTCGATCCTGCTACACGGATGAGACTGACTTATTTGAGGAGGTTGCCCTACTCTTACTATATGTCCTTATCGCTATTGTGAATGGACAAAAGCCTCAAACCCGTTAAAATAGGCTTACGAAAGGTTGTCTTGAATGTACTGGAGAGCTTCCTCTACATGCCCTTTCACTTTCACTTTTCTCCATTCCTTGGACAGGTTTCCTTCTTTATCGATGATGAACGTGGAACGCTCTATCCCCATGTATTCTTTACCGAAGTTTTTCTTCAGTTTCCAGACGCCATATTCCTCTGCCACCTTATGATCTTCATCTACTAGAAGCAGGAAAGGCAATCCATGCTTGTCTACAAATTTTTCATGTTTATCAACAGGATCGGGACTCACTCCAAGGATAACCGCATCAAGGTCTTCGAAGTTCTCATGCTGATCCCTGAAATCACATGCTTCTGTTGTGCAGCCAGGCGTCATGTCCTTTGGATAAAAATATAAGACAACGTTTTTCCCATGATAATCGGAAAGCTTCACCTTTTCTCCATTGCTTGCGAGTAATTCAAATTCGGGTGCTTTTTGACCTACTGTCATATGTTTTCCCTCCTATTGGATATTGTTCTGACTTTAGCGTACCCAATAGAAAGGAAAAACTCAAACTATACGCTACTTGTTTTCATAGTTGAGGAAGGATTTCACGACAAAGGCTGCCGGGATGGTATAACCAAGCCAGGATTCAATGAGGGCGATCCCTCTCCCGATGCCGACCGGTGTGACATCTCCGTATCCTACCGAGAAGAGGGTGATGCCACTGAAATACATCGTCGTAAAAAAATGATCGAGGAAGTCTCCCCTAATAGGAATTCCGCCCTCAACAAGGATCGGAATCCCCTCAAGCTCCAGAAGTGTAAATAATAGTCCGAATCCAATCATGATCGTAATATAACTCATCCCTAAAAAGAGGAAATGATGCAGGGAAACATGATGTTCTTTCCATCTTGAAGGATAAAATAATGCCCGTAAACTCATAGCCATGCAGAACAATATAAAAAATCCAATGATATAAAGCATGTACATACCCTCTTTTTCTGCTTGTCTCTTAGTATATGTACGCTTATCATCCTGGAAAAATTCTAGTTACCTGCTCCTCTGTATCTTTTCACACCTTCATTCCAAAGAACGATGGAAAAGATAAAAAATCCGATTCCCACAAATGGAGTGAGAAAGGAATATGGGTACCATTCCGTCTTTTCGAGGAAAAAGGCAGATGGATACACCCCGACGAACGCAAAAGGTAAGATCCAGGTCAGTACAAATCGGATCACGCTGTTATAAATATCAACCGGATATCTTCCATAGTTTCCTATATTGTACATCATCGGCATGATGGACGTCTTCGCATCAGACCAGAAGGCAATACTTGCAAGTGCAATGAAGATTCCCGCATAAACCAGGGCACCACCGAAGACAAACACGACGAAGAGAATCGGTTCATACCATTCAAACGTAATATCAAGCCTGCCCCCTGCGTAGAACATGACAGCCATACCAGTGATCACTCCGAAAAGGGACTCTAACTCCATCCGCTCTAAGATCACTTGAAATAAGCTGTGGATCGGTCTTGTCAATATCCGGTCGAACTCTCCCTTCACCACATACCGGTCGTTAAAATCCCAAATATTGAAGAACGAACTGAACAGGGCGAACGGAACGAGGAAAAAACCATAGATGAATATGATTTCATCCCTTGTCCACCCGCTCAACAGCTGGGTATGACCGAAGACTACTAGGATAAATACAAGATTAACTGCTTGAAATAGTAAATCAGACAGTATTTCGACGATCAGGTCGGCTCGATATTGCAGTCGTATTTTCATATATTGGGCGACGTATTGAAAGAACATCTTTACATAGAACATCGGTCACCCTCCTTGAATGATCATTTGTTTTTTTGCCATAACCCAGAGCACTTTGATAGGTATAAGAAGGATCAGCGACCAAAGCCCCTGCATCATGAGGGCATTGAATGATTCCGAGGCAGAAAAACCATTGGTAAAAATCATACTCGGTACATAGCTGATACTTTGAAACGGCAGATACCCCATCACATCCTGCGCCCAAAGAGGGAAGAAATGGATAGGCAGCAATAAGCCCGAGAACAAATCAATGACGACCCGTTTTGCACGAATGAGACCATCATTATTAAATAAGAAAAAGGTGGTGATCCCTGTCAGCAAATTGATTTGAGTATTAATGATGAAACTGAACATGATGGATAATGCAAAGAGGCCCAACGTATCAAATCCCGTTCCAATCTGCAGCGGGAAAACAAGGCTTACGATGATCATTCCCGGGAAGGAGAAAAACACCAATCGGAATATCCCTTCACCAAGTCCCTGCATCGTCTTCATCCCAAGATAGTTATACGGCCTGATGAATTCAACGGCCACTTTCCCCTCTTTAATTTCCTGGGCGATTTCGCGGTCGATATTATTAAAGTAAAAGGCCCTGGCCATCCATGATACCGCTACATATGTGGTCATTTGAATGATCGATAATCCTTCAATATCCTGTTTGCCTCCGTAAATCGCCTGCCACAAGAAATAGTACGCGCCAATATTGATACTGTAAATTAAGATTCCACTATAATAATTCGTACGATAGGCGAGCATCATCAAAAAACGGATTCGAATCATCTCGATATACTTAGCCACGATACATCCCCTCGCAATCAAGAAGACATTCAGATGCTATTGCACGTCTCATCTTGTCACAGCCCCTTTTTCATAGATGTTCCGAATGATCTCCTCCGTCGTCGTTTCTTCTATCTTCATATCTTTCACCTTGAAGTGTGAAACAACATTCGTGATAAGCTGTGAGATGACCTCTTCATCCGCTTCCGTCACGGCGGCATAAGATTGCTTCTTCTCGTCAAAAGACCAGGAGATATGATGGTCCCTTGTTAAATCGGATAAAGCTGAAAGTGACACTTCGTCGAGGAACTGAAAAACAACCTCTTTCTGGTCTCCCCAGTTTTCTTTCAGCCGACTCAGTTCACCATCGTAAATGATCTTCCCTTCATCTAACATAACGACCCGTTCACATAGGGCTTCGATATCCGATAAATCATGGGTCGTAAGTAGAATGGTTGTATTGTACTTCTCATTGATTTCCTTTAAAAATTGACGGATTTTCAATTTCACAAGGACATCCAGCCCGATGGTGGGTTCATCCAGGAATAATAAAGGTGGGTTATGAACAAGTGCCGCGGCCAGTTCACACCTCATTCTCTGTCCAAGAGACAGCTTGCGGACCGGTTTGTCCAAAAGCGGAGCAATATCCAACGTCTCAATCACATGATCCATATGCTCCTTATATTGTTGATCCGGCACTTTGTACACCTTTTTTAAAAGCTGAAATGATTCCTGTACGGCAATATCCCACCAGAGTTGTGACCGTTGTCCGAACACAACGCCGATCGTTTGAACGAATTTTTCCCTGTCACGATGGGGGTTCATTCCATTGACAGTCAACTCTCCCCCTGTCGGAGTCAAGATGCCCGTCAACATTTTGATGGTGGTGGACTTTCCTGCCCCATTTTCACCTATATATCCAACCATTTCCCCCTGCTTCACATTGAATGAAATATCATTCACCGCAGGAACGACTTTATAATTACGCGTAAACAAATCCCTGAAGGCACCCTTCAGCCCCGAACGACTGGAAAAAGCCTTGAATTCCTTACGCAAATGATTCACTTCAATTGCATTCATCTTGCGTCCTCCTAGATCCAATTAAAATAGGTCTCTCTTTTTACAAACATAGATTAGTGTACCATAGAGAACCGTGTCTCTTTGAACAGTCTGCTTGAAAATTAGGATACCCAATTGATTCCGTATTTGCTAAAGTGGAAAAGGCCGTACTACAATAGTAGAGTACGGTCTAGAAAAATACGCTTTAACAGGGAGGAAAACATGAAATTCACTGAGTCAGAAACTTTACATACAGAAGCATTGGAACATATCGTCGGAGGCGTGAACAGTCCATCCCGTTCTTATAAAGCTGTGGGAGGCGGTTCTCCCGTTGCCATGGAAAGAGGAAAAGGTGCATACTTCTGGGATGTGGACGGAAACAAATACATTGATTACCTTGCAGCTTATGGTCCGATTATTACAGGTCATGCTCATCCACATATCACAGAAGCGATTACGAAGGCAGCAGAAAATGGGGTCCTTTACGGTACACCAACACGTCATGAAGTGAAATTCGCCAAAATGATTAAAGAAGCCATGCCTTACATGGATAAAGTCCGCTTTGTCAACTCTGGTACCGAAGCTGTGATGACCACGATTAGAGTAGCTCGAGCGTATACAGGCAAAGACAAAGTCATCAAGTTTGCAGGCTGCTACCACGGCCATTCGGATTTAGTACTGGTTGCAGCTGGTTCAGGCCCTTCTACCCTGGGTACCCCGGACTCTGCAGGGGTTCCGAAAAGCATCGCTCAGGAAGTCATCACCGTCCCATTCAATGACATCGAGCCATTTAAAGCAGCGATGGAAAAATGGGGAGATCAAATCGCAGCGGTCCTTGTTGAACCGATCGTAGGAAACTTCGGAATCGTGGAACCGAAGGAAGGTTTCCTTGAGCAAGTGAATGACATAGCCCACGCTTCAAATTCCCTTGTTATTTACGATGAAGTCATTACGGCGTTCCGATTTATGTATGGAGGGGCACAGGACATGTTAAAGGTGAAACCGGACTTGACTGCCCTTGGAAAAATCATCGGCGGCGGACTTCCGATCGGTGCTTACGGCGGGAAGAAAGAAATTATGGAACAGGTCGCACCGTTAGGACCTGCCTACCAGGCTGGAACGATGGCGGGTAATCCTGCCTCCATCCTTTCTGGAATCGCCTGTCTTGAAGTATTAAAAGAAGAAGGTGTATACGAGAAGTTAGACGACCTTGCCGCAATGCTCGAAAAAGGGATATTAGCCGCGGCAGAAAAGCATAATACGCCGATTTCCATTAACAGATTAAAGGGAGCCCTCACTCTCTACTTCACTACGGAAAAAGTGGAAAACTACGAACAGGCGGAAGCAACGGACGGGGAAATGTTTGCAAAGTTCTTCAAGCTCATGCTTCATGAAGGAATCAATCTTGCTCCTTCTAAATATGAAGCATGGTTCCTGACAACGGCTCATACTGAAGAGGACATCAGAGTTACACTCCAAGCCGTGGACCGTGCATTTGCACAATTATAATGTGAAAGATAAGAAAAAAAGACTGCTTCCAGAATGATCTACTCTGGGGCAGTCTTTTTTGATCTTTAGGAATATTTCCTTCGATGCTTACATAACTATGAATTTTGTAGTAGAACGGTTGTTTATTCTGCCTCTAAAAAAGGTACATATTTTTGTAGGAAATTATTTAAATTTTCCTATTGATATTGCTTGTAAGTACATGTATAGTACAGTATTGTTTATTAAAAAGTAACACAAGAAAGGATTCTAATTCCATGAAATTTGGTGCTCGCATCCTCAAAACGGGAATTGCGATTGTATTAGCTTTACTTGTATCCGAGCTACTGGGTATACCTTCTCCGGTCTTTGCGGGGATTGCGGCAGTCTTTGCCGTCCAGCCCACTATCTACCGCTCTTATTTAACCATCATTGAACAAATCCAGGCGAACCTGATCGGTGCCGGAATTGCCGTACTTTTCGTCCTATTATTCGGAAGTAATCCACTGATCGTCGGACTTGCGACGGTCATAGCCATTGCCATCATATTAAAATTAAAGCTGCAAAACACGATCGGGCTGGCCTTAGTAACAATGATTGCGATCATGGAAGTGACGGATCAGGCATTTATCCAATTTGCATTCATCCGTTTCTCAACCATCATGATCGGTGTTTTCTCTTCGTTCCTTGTGAACCTGGTCTTTCTGCCGCCAAAATATGAAACCAAGCTTTATCATAGAGTATCGGACTCAACAGAGGAAATCTTGAAATGGATCAGGTTGAGCATGAGACACGCAACAGAGTTCCACCTCTTAAAGAAAGATCTGGAACGAATTAAAGAAAAGCTGATTAAAGTCGACCAGCTGTATCTTCTTTATAAAGAAGAACGGGATTATTTTAAGAAAAACTCAATCGTCAAAAGTCGTAAGCTCGTGATTTTCAGACAAATGATTTCTTCAACCAACAGAAGCTTTGAGATATTGAAGCGGCTGAATCGATATGAAAACGAAATCTTTCAATTACCTGACGAGTTACGGGGCGTGATTAAAAATCAACTCGACTGTCTACTCACATATCATGAACAACTACTGTTGAAATTCCTTGGTAAGATGCACCCCCATGCAGAATCAGAAGCACAGCAGGATGTATGCCTTCACCGGAAAGAACTGATGAAAATCATGCTCGAGGAAGTCAAACATCATACAAAGGAAGACAATATTCACAATTTCCATCTTCTTCATATTTTCTCTGCCATTTTTGAATATGACGAACATCTGGAACATTTGGAAAAACTGATCACCAGCTTCCAGTCGTATCATAAAGAGGATAATGAAGTCATGATCGGAGAAGAAGAAGAATAAAAAAACGGAGCAAAGGATGATGTCCTTGCTCCGTTTTTATTAGTTTTTCATTTTTGGATCCAGGGCATCACGAAGACCGTCGCCCATCAGGTTAAATCCTAATACCGTCAGCATGATGGCAAGCCCCGGGAAAATCATTGTCCAAGGAGCCTGAAGCATATACTGTCTCGCATCAGACAGCATTTTCCCCCATTCAGGTTCAGGAGCCTGGGCTCCGAGGCCAAGGAAACCAAGAGCCGCTGCTTCAATGATGGCAGTCGCAATGGCCAATGTTCCCTGCACGATGATTGGAGCCATACTATTTGGCAGCACATGACTGAATAGAATCCGGAAATCGCTCATGCCGATGGCTTTTGCTGCCATTACGTACTCTTCTTGCTTCACACTCAATACCCTTGACCGGATGAGTCGACCGAAATTCGGGATATTGATGATGGCAATGGCTATCAATGCGTTTCTTAGTGATGGCCCAAGAGCAGCTACGACGGCAATCGCTAACAGGATGCTTGGGAATGCAAGCATGATATCAAAGATACGGGAAATGATGGTATCGACCCATCTGCCGTAATAACCCGCAACGATCCCAAGTAAACTACCAATCACAGAAGACCCGATGACGGCGAAGAACCCGACCCATAGAGAAATACGGGCTCCATGGATGATCCTTGATAATATATCCCGACCAAAGTCATCCGTCCCTAACCAATGCTCGGAAGACGGGGCTTGAAGCCGTTTTGAAAGATCCTGTTCATTGATTCCCTGCGGCGCGATAACCGGTGCTGCAATCGCAAGGATGACAAAGAAAAGAACAATGCAAAAGCCGACTAAGGCAATTTTATTTTTTGTGAAGCTTTTCCATGCTTCCTTCCAGGGAGAGACCGTCTCTTCCTCCATAGAAGGATGAAATTCCTTTTGCGGTTCTGCTAATTCTGCCATGAGAGATCACCTCTTTCTATTGATGTTAGTTGTATTTAATGCGGGGATCGACAGCCGCATAGAGTAAGTCGACGATTAGATTGATCGTGACAAAAATCATGGCAACGACCAGGATTCCAGATTGCACGACAGGATAATCCCGATAACCGATTGCCTCGTAAATATATCTTCCGATCCCTGGCCAGCCAAAGATGGTCTCGGTCAGGATCGCTCCCCCAAGGAGAAGGCCCATCTGCAACCCGATAACAGTCAGAACGGGTATGATGGCATTTTTCAACGAATGTTTATACACGACCCAGAACATTTTCAAGCCCTTTGCACGTGCAGTACGGATATAATCAGAACGCATTACTTCCAGCATACTTGAACGAGTCATACGGGCAATGATCGCCATCGGAATCGTTGCCAGTGCAATTCCCGGAAGGATGATATGCTTCAACACGTCACCAAGCTGGTCGAACCGCCCTTGCATGAGGGTATCAAGAATATAGAAGTTGGTAATGGAATCTACGGGGTTCCGTATATTCTCCCTGCCTGTTGTAGGCAGGATGTCCAGCTGAATGCCGAATGTCCATTGTTCCATTAACCCCAGCCAGAAAATAGGTACGGAAACACCGATAAGAGCAAGAATCATGGCCGTATAATCGAACCAGGAATTTTGAAACCATGCACTGATGATGCCGGCATTCACTCCGATGACGACTGCGATGATGATCGCCACGATTGCAAGCTCCGCTGTAGCCGCCAAATATGGCCAGATTTCAGATGAAACTTCCGTCTTTGTGCGAAGGGAACTACCTAAATCCCCTGTCAATAATCCTTTAAGATAATCAATGTACTGGATATACCAGGCATTATCGAGACCAAGCTGATCTCTTAACGCAGCCACGGCTTCTTTCGTAGCCTGCTGTCCCAAAATGACCTGAGCCGGATCTCCCGGAATCGCACGGATGATGAAAAAGACGATAAGAGTCATCCCGAGTAAAACAGGAATGAGTTGCAGTAATCGACGAATGGTGTATTGGAACATTAAGTTCACCTCTCTGTGTGGAGATTCTGATTAACTAGTATTAATGTAATGAAAATGCATTGTGGATATTATTACTTCATTACTTGTCGGGGCTGAACAGTCGGCTCCGCTTTTCTTTTTGTCTAGCTCCGCCTCCTAGCCCCTCGAGGTCATTTTCAATCAAGCAGTTGAGGGCAAAGAACGCCCTCATCTGCTTGCTCAGAAATGCTTGTCGGGGCTGAACAGTCGGCTCCGCTTTTCTTTTTGTCTAGCTCCGCCTCCTAGCCCCTCGAGGTCATTTCCAATCAAGCAGTTGAGGGCAAAGAACGCCCTCATCTGCTTGCTCGGAAATGCTTGTCGGGGCTGAACAGTCGGCTCCGCTTTTCTATGTACAAAGGGGAGAAATCGTAGATGTCTCCCCTTTGGTTTGTTGCTTATTACTCCATGTCCACTGCGCCTAACCAGTCTGAACCAGTTGGATGTGGCTTGAAGTTTTTAAGAGCTGCGCTTCCTGCAAGTAATGGTGTAGAGTGAGCAAGTGGTACCCAAGGAGCATCCTCATGGATGATTTCCTGTGCTTTCTTGTACAGCTCTTCACGTTTTGCAGGATCTACTTCTGTTTGAGCATCGATCAGGATTTTGTGTACCTCATCGTTTTTGTAGTAAGAGTAGTTGTTGCTTCCGATATTGTCTTGGTCAAGAAGGACATATAGGAAGTTATCTGCGTCCCCATTATCACCAGTCCAACCAAGTAAGAATGCATCTGCTTCTCCGTTTTTCGCTTTTTCAAGGTAAGTAGCCCACTCGTAAGATACGATTTTGGCTTTTACCCCTACTTCAGCAAGATCTGCTTGAATAGCCTCTGCTACTTTTTGACCGTCCGGCATATACGGACGAGGTACAGGCATAGCCCATAATTCCATTTCAAATCCATCTTTATGACCCGCTTCAGCAAGTAGTTTTTTCGCTTTTTCAGGGTCGTACTCATAAGGCTCGATATCGTCATTGTATCCACCGATTACCGGAGGCATCGGGTTTTTCGCCATTTCAGCTTTTCCTTCGAAGAAAGCATCAATGATCTCCTGCTTGTTGATTGCATAGTTGATCGCCTGACGTACTTTAGGGTCATCGAATGGCTTGCGGGTAGATGTTAAACCTAAGTATCCAACGTTCATAGACGGACGTTCGAATAATTGAAGGTTGTCGTCACCCTCGACTTTACTTGCATCACTTGGATTCACACCATCGGCAAGATCGATTTCACCAGAAATCAGTGCATTCAGACGAGCTGAGTTTTCAGGAATCGATTTGAATACGACTTGATCTAACTTTGGTAGATCTTTGTTCCAATAGTCTTCATTTTTCTCAAGTACGATCTTGTCATTGCGCTTCCACTCAACAAATTTGAATGGACCAGTTCCTGCATCAGTCGGAGCTTCAGCAAGCTTGTCTCCCATTTCATCAATTGCTTTCGGACTTACGATTGCGAAAGGACTCATGGCAACATTCTTTAAGAATGGAGCTTGAGGACGCTTTAACACAAATTCAACCGTCATATCATCAGTAGCTTTCACTTCTTTGATCACATGACCTTCATCGGCTTTAAAACCGCCGAACATGGAACCGTAATATGGGAATTGATCTGCATTACCGTTCATCCAGCGTTCGAAATTCTTCACAACGGCATCTGCGTTGAAGTCAGTGCCATCCTGGAATTTCACGCCTTCACGGAGCATGAATGTATACGTTAAACCATCATCGGATACTTTCCATTCTTCTGCTAATCCCGGGTTTACTTCTGTATCCTGCTCTCCGAATTTCACAAGCGTTTCGAAGATGTTCTTCGTTACTTTAAATGATTCACCGTCAGTGACTGTTCCTGGATCAAGTCCAACAGAGTCTCCTCCGCGACCAAAGATCAGTACTTTAGGATCTCCCTTGTCTCCACTGTCGCCGCTGTTCCCTGAAGATTTTTCATCTCCTCCGCATCCGTAAAGTACGGATGATACGAGCAGGATGAGCAGCATTAAAATTGACCAGCTCTTTTTTCTCAACTAAATCCCCTCCTGAATAATGTTTATATACTTATGAGACATGCCAACTTAGTAAAGATGACAAGCTACATAATGCCCTGGTTGGTGTTCCTTGAATTCCGGCACTTTCTGTTTGCAAATCTCCGTTGCGTGTGGACATCGGGTATGGAAAGTGCATCCACTCGGAGGATTTGACGGACTCGGGATATCCCCCTGCAAGAGGATGGTCTCCCTTTTGAAATCGGGATCGGGTACCGGAACCGCCGACAGGAGTGCCTGGGTGTATGGATGAAGCGGCTTTTCATAGAGATTCTCACTATTACTGAGCTCTACCATTTTCCCGAGATACATCACTCCCACCCGGTCACTAATATGTCTGACTACACCGAGATCATGCGCGATGAAGATATAGGTGAGTCCGAACTCTTTCTGTAAATCCTGCATCAGATTAAGTACTTGGGATTGTATGGATACATCGAGTGCAGATACCGGTTCATCGGCAATGATAAGCTTCGGCTTTGTCATAAGTGCCCTTGCAATACCAATTCGCTGCCTTTGGCCCCCACTGAACTGATGTGGGTAACGCTTGGCATGATAGCTGCTTAGCCCGACGATATTGAGGAGTTCATGAACCCTCTCTTTTCTTTCCTTGGCAGAGCCCATTCCATGAACCTTGAGAGGTTCTTCAAGAATCTTTTCCACCGTATGTCTCGGATTCAAGGATGCAAAGGGATCTTGAAAGACCATCTGCATTTCCCTGCGTACCTTCCTCATTTCCGAGTTTGATAGACTCGTAAGCTCCCGATCCTCGAATGTAACCTTTCCTTCGGATGGATCGATGAGTCTCATGAGCATCCTGCCAGTCGTCGACTTTCCACAGCCACTTTCTCCAACGATTCCTAGGGTCTCCCCTTTATTTACGGTAAAGGAAACCCCATCCACTGCTTTCACAGAACTGACAGGTCGTCCCAGGATTCCCCCTGTAATGGGGAAGTGTTTCTTAAGATTCTCAACCTTTAGCAACGGTTCCGTCATAAACTCCCTCCTCCACTTCATCGAACAGGAAGCATCGTGTGCAATGTCCTTGTGATGTTTCATATAACTCTGGTGTTTCCACTAAACAGCGATCGAATGCTGAATCACAGCGTGCTGCAAATCGGCACCCGGTCTTGATGGATCCGGGTTTAGGCACATTCCCCTGGATCGAATGCAGTCGCTGCTGCTTGATCCGCATATCGGGTACGGACTGGATCAGGCCCTTCGTGTATGGATGTTGGGGATTTTTGAAGATTTCTTCAACGGTCCCTTCTTCCACGACTTTCCCCGAATACATCACGACCACCCGTTCACATGTTTCTGCCACCACCCCTAAATCATGTGTGATCAAGAGGACAGCGGTGTTCAACTCTTTATTTAATCGCTTCATTAATTTTAAAATCTGGGCCTGGATCGTCACATCAAGTGCGGTTGTCGGCTCATCCGCGATCAGGACACGCGGATCGCAAACCATCGCCATGGCGATCATGACCCTTTGCCTCATTCCTCCGGATAATTGGTGGGGATATTCCTTTATCAATTCATCCGCCCTCGGCAGGCCGACCATTTTCATAATGTCTACTGCCTTTTCCCTTGCCTGTTTCTTTCCAACCTTCGTATGTATTCGTATTGCTTCAATTAATTGATCACCTATGGTAAAAACAGGATTTAACGATGTCATCGGTTCCTGGAAGATCATCGCGATATCATTTCCCCGGATATCTCTCATCCGCTTCTCAGATGCCTGTGTCAAATCTTCATCTTTATAAAGAATCTTTCCACCTACTATTTTCCCGGGTGGTTTTGGTACGAGACCCATAATGGATAGGGATGTCACACTTTTTCCACATCCACTTTCCCCGACGATCCCGAGCACCTCCCCCTCATTCACATGAAAACTGACTCCATCGACTGCCGGAACTTCTCCATCATCAGTAAAAAAGGAGGTCCTTAAATCTTCCACTTTTAGTAAAGGACGCTGTTCTGCCATTCAAATCCTCCTCTTCGAAACTATCTCTCTTTTCTCAATAGTGCTTATTTTCTAAATTTTATATGTTTCTTATTATACAAGATGTTACAAATGTTGCAATCTATTTTCAGAATTTTTCTACATAAATTCAAAATTCCCATTTCAATTCAATATATGTCCAATTAACCTGTTCATTCCTTCCATATAAAGTAATTTATACCTACTTTATTCATAACACCCCTGAAATAAGTTTGATATATTTTTTCAACCAACAAAAAAAGTCATGACTTTTATCACACAAAGGGTGATATGTCATGACTTTCAATTTTATTGATCAAGCTGTTGTACTTGAAAGAGTTTGTAATAGTGACCTTGCTTTGCCATCAATTCTTCATGTGATCCCATTTCAACAACTTCACCGTGTTCCATGTGGATGATCCTGTCCGCATGAGTGATGGTTGATAGACGGTGAGCCACGATAAAGGTCGTTCGATCTTTTGCCAGGATTTCAAGGGATTCCTGGATGAGGTGTTCACTTTCTAAATCAAGGGCAGATGTTGCTTCATCAAGGATAAGGATCGGTGGATTCTTAAGAAATACCCTTGCAATCGCAACCCTTTGTTTCTGGCCGCCTGACAGCTTCACGCCACGTTCACCCACTCGGGTATCGTACCCTTGAGGTAATTTCATGATGAAGTCGTGGGCATTTGCCGCTTTCGCTGCCTCAATGACCTCCTCGTCCGTCGCTTCGGGATTACCGAACTTAATATTCATCTTGACGGATTCACTGAAGAGTATATTATCCTGCAGGACCATTCCGATATTGTCTCGTAAAGATCTGACTTGAAACCTTCTGATGTCCGTGCCGTCTAAAAGGATTTCCCCTTCGGTTACATCATAGAAGCGGGGTATAAGACTGACGAAGGATGATTTACCTCCGCCACTCATCCCGACCAACGCGACGGTTTCCCCTGTTTTGATATCCAGATTGAGGTCTCGCAGTACTCTGTCTTCTTCTGATTCATATCGGAAGGAAACGTTTTTGAATTGAATATTTCCTCGAACATCATTGCATGGAATAGCTCCTGGTTCGTCATCAATATCATACTTCTCGTCCATGAATTCAAAAACGCGGTCCATTGAAGCAATCGATTGAGTCAGTGTTGTTGAAGAGTTTACCAGTCGTCTGAGCGGGCCGTACAAACGGTCGATATAGGCTATGAATGCTGCCATCGTACCAATTGTGAGATCTTTTTCAATCACCTGCAGCCCGGCATAGCCGATGATGATCAAGGGGGAAATATCCGTGATGGTATTGACAACCGCAAACGCCTTTGCATTCCAGCTTGTCTGTTTTAACGCTTTTGTCAGGAAATTTTGGTTCTGCTCCTGGAATTGCTTCTGTTCATAATCTTCAACAGCAAAGCTCTTGATGACAGCCATCCCCTGAACCCGTTCGTGCAGGTGGCTTTGCACCTCAGCAAGTGCCTGGGATCTATCCCTCGTCAAGCCCCTGAGCCTGCCGAAGAAATAACGGACAGAGAAAGCGTAAAATGGGAAAGCAATGAGAGACACCAGGGTCAGAGATACATCCATCGTGAACATGATGGATAGTGCAATCACAATGGTGGCCGCGTCAAGCCATAGATTCATCAGGCCGGTGATGACGAAGTTCTTTGTCTGCTCTACATCATTGATGACCCTTGAAATGACTTCTCCTGCCCTTGTATTTGAATAATACTTAAAGCTGAGCCGCTGAATATGAGAGAAAAGATAATCCCTCAAGTCATACAGGATCTTGTTTCCCGTCCACTGGGCAAAGTACTGTCTGTAATATTCCACTGGTGGTCTGACGAGGAGGAACAGGACGAGCATGATCCCCATGATCATGAGTAACTGACTTGTCTTCTCATCGGCCGATAGCCCTTTGGCCCCTACAATATCATCGATGACATACTTAATTAAAACGGGGATCAACAGTGGGATCGTGAATTTTATGATACCTATGATTAATGTACCTATGATTTGCCACTTATATGGTTTGACAAACTGAAGGTATCTTTTGATACTATCCAAGTGATTACTCCTTTCTAAGTTGTATGTGTTTAGTTTGCCCCAATAAAAAGGGGTGACCCTTTACTGAAAGAAGCACTGCACCTACTACTGATCGAATAATCGTTCAGGAGTAGGTTGCTCCTTACCGGGTCAGCCCTACGATACCTATACAATTTTTGAGGATTTCTGTTATCCCCTGTGGGTCAGATAACGCTCGTACCAAATATCAATAAAGTCCGGGGCGAATGGCCCTTTTCTTTGCCTGATCCAACGGACAAGCTTATCAACATTCCGCTTCAGGATGTGATCGATCACATCAGGGTAACCGTATAGTTTCCGATGAGCTTCATACTCATCTTCATCGAGCAGTGTATATGTCATGTCGGGAAACACTTTGATATCCAGGTCGTAATCGATATACTTGATCGCCTCATGATCATATACAAATGGTGAGCTTAAGTTACAATAATAATAAATACCGTCCTCACGAATCATACAAATAATGTTAAACCATAGCTCCGAATGAAAATAGCAGATGGCCGGCTCACGGGTCATCCATGTCCTTCCGTCTGATTCCGTCACCATCGTCCGGTCATTTCCACCGATGATCTGATTCGTGGTCCCTTTCAGGACCGTCGTCTCATTCCAAATGCGGTGAATGTTTCCATCATGCTTAAAGCTATGTATTTGTACAGATTTTCCTTCAGTGGGAACCGCCATCGTATCCCCTTCTTTCATTTCAAAATTACCCTTATATATACTAGTCTATTTTATCATTATAACGTTTCCTCAGAAAATTTAAAACAAAAGGGCTATCCTTAAAGAAAATATCCTTTAAGAACGGCCCGAAATAACTTCAAAATGGGGTGTATTATGGAAATATAAGTGGTGCTTCTGCCGAACCGGCCGATGATTCCTCAAGTTTATGATGTGACGCCGCTTTGTTCCTTTTGATAGGAGCGGATCACTTCATCGGTCTGCTCTTGAAAGGTTTTCTGTATTTCCCTGAGATCCTTCTTTTTAGTAAGGATTTCTTTCTGAATCGATTCAGCCTTTGTCATTTCCTGAAGCTCGATCAATTCTTCCTCCAACGCCTGACAGCGCTCTATTTCGGACTGAAGATATAACAACTTATCCATCGTTTCCAACTGCACCGTAACCAACTCATTAAAACGCTGCTGCATCACTTCAACCAACTCCTCTAAACAAGCTCTCCTAACACATTCTCCTTTCAGTGCACAAACCCTTTGACTTTTTCTGTCATAAACATGAAAGTTTTGTCGATGGGAATGTTGAGAACTGAGGTGCCGTTTTGTAAGGTTGTTTTTCAATATTTGTTAAAAGACGCAATTGTCACCCAGAATGACGCAAAATATTTAAAAATTGACGCAATTAAAATGAAAATGACGCAATTATTTTTATAACGACGCAATCATCATCCAAAATGACGCAATGCCCCCCCTTTAGTGCATCCTCAAAAAGGGGCATCTTACGCACTTATTGGACTTCCTATCCTATAATCAGGGCAAAAATGAAAAAGCACCCAACTGAATGGGTGCTTTTCCTGTCAAGAACAATGAAATTATTGTTGTTGTCCGTATTTACCAGAAGCTTTCGCTTTGTTAGCTTCTGCTTGTTGGTTTTGTTGCTTTACGTGTTGAGCTGCAGTCGTTTCTGAAGCAAACTCAGTACCGTATTGTTGCTGAGCTTGACCAGCTTGAGCGTTTTGTTGTTTCACGTGTTGAACGTTTGTACCAGATTGAGTTTTGTTTGGTTGTTTTGCCATTGTAATCACCTCCACGCTTATTAAGATAACCAAGCGTGGATTTCACTATTCGATTAATTTCAGGAAAAACATTCCATTAAACGAGAAGCGAACGACCACCGTCTACGATGATGGTTTGCCCTCTGATCATGGAGGAATCGTCCGAAACGAGGAACATGACTGACTTCACAAGATCATCGATTTCGACCATTCGTCCTGCAGGCGTTTTGCTGCGGGCATCTTCCAGGAGCTCTTCACGGTTAGGGAAATGCTTAAGTGCATCTGTATCGATGGCACCACCGGAAACGGCATTTACGATAATGTCACGAGGCGCAAGCTCTACGGCAAGATAGCGCGTCAATGCTTCAACGGCAGCTTTAGAAACACCTACTGTCGTGTAATTATCCAAATAACGGATCGATCCCAAAGAGCTGATGCTTACGATGCGTCCACCTTTATCCATCAATTTAGCCGCTTCCTGGGCGCAGAATAATAATGCTTTACTATTGATATTCATTGTCCAGTCCCAGTGAGACTCTTCAAGCTCCATGACAGGTCGCAGTACTCCGGACGCCGCATTGCTTACCAATACATCCAGGCGTCCGAATTCTTCTTTGATCTGCTCAAACATGGATTTGATTTTATCTACATCCCCGACATTTGCCCGGACAACAAACGCTTTACGGCCAAGCTTTTCAACTTGTTCAGCCGTCTCAAGGGCACCTTTTTTGCTGCGGGCATAATTGACGACGATATCGTATCCTTTTTCTGCAAGCTGGATGGCGATTTCCCTTCCGAGACCGCGGCTGCTTCCTGTTACTAATGCTACTTTTTGACTCATGTTTCTTCATCCTTTCAAATTTCATTTTCCAATTGGTCCAGGGCATAAAGAGACTCTGAACATGCAAACTAATAAGAACATAGTTAATTGGAGGAATGAGTTATGTATGTAGGCAGAGATATGACAGAGCTTTCAATGATTCCAAAAGATGAATGGAAGAAAAGCGAACTTGCTTTCTTTCATCACTCACTACAACAAATAGTACCTTATTTGAATGCAGAAGGACAATCTATTCACCGGGAAATTGTCGAAGAAATTGAAAACCGTGGCGGGTTGAAGCGTGGCGAAGCCGATTATACTCATGGCACGAAGATCAGCTACGACTGAAATTGCAATGATGAAAGGAGCAGCGGTTCCCGCTGCCCCTTTCTAGTTTTGCAAGATCCCTTCCCCGGTTTCCTGCCAAATTTTCTGATGTGAAACGGGAAAGGCATACTTCTCCATTTCTTCAGGTGTAACTGCCAACAAGCTGCTGCCCTCGAGAGAATTGCTGTCGATCGATCCTACATATACTTCAATATCCCAAATAATATGAGAAAATACATGCTGGATTTTTGTCACAACCCCCGCCTTTAATGAGCAGTCCACTTCATACTCTTCTTCCAAAGAATCAAGTAATTGCGCACGTCCGCTGCCCGAATTTCCCATTTCAAAATTAGGGAATTCCCATAAGTTGGCGAGCAACCCTTTTCCAGGTCGTTTGTGAATCACGACCCGGTCATCTTCTGTAAAAAGAACGGCTGCAGCCATGTTGAGCTTGCGTGCCGATTTTTTCTTTGACTTGATGGGGAGCTCGGTTTGGACCCCTTCTTCAAAAGCTTGGCAGTGTTCCCTTACAGGACAGAGAAGGCAAGATGGTGAAGTTGGGGTACAAATCAATGCCCCAAGTTCCATCAATGCCTGATTGAAATAAGAAGGATTTTCTTTAGAAATCAGGTTCCTTACCGCTTCTTCAAACACCTTTCTGGATGAAGGCTTGGCAATATCAAGCCAAATGGAAAGGATCCGTGAAAAAACCCTCATTACATTTCCGTCTACAGCGGGTTCGGGTTTACTGTAGGCGATGCTGAGTATCGCCCCTGCTGTGTAGGGACCCACTCCTTTTAAAGATGAAATTTCTTTAGGCGTATCCGGAACGATTCCTTCATATTTTTCATTCACTTCTTTAACCGCAGACTGCAAGTTCCTTACTCGTGAATAATAACCAAGGCCTTCCCATGCTTTCAGGACATCCTCCTCATCAGCAGAGGCAAGAGCATCTATCGTGGGAAATTTATCAATGAATCGGTTAAAATAAGGTATGACCGTATCCACCCTTGTTTGTTGAAGCATGATTTCAGATACCCACACTTTATAGGGATCTTGATCCTTCCTCCACGGAAGATCGCGCTGTTCCCTTGAAAACCAGGAAATCAGATCTTTTTGAAATTCCTCACGGTTAATGGTCTGTAAATGTCTCAGTGAATCTTCTATCAATTTTGTACCTCCAGGATGTTAAATGTTACATTGATTAGGGAATAAATAATTAATGCTCTGTTTTTAAGCAGATAAGGTTTATTTCTTTTACACCACCACAAATACATTCGTCCAGTAATCCAAATAATAAATGACGACGGGATTTTCGTAAACGTTTTAACACATGAAAATGAGATTCAGTCGGGACAACGAAGGTTTCGATATAACGGTTAGAAGTGTCTTCAGCCTTCTCCCAACTGATATCACAAGCATCATATTGTGGTAATGTCTCTGCGATACTGGTCATAATTTGCTTATATCGAGGCTTTAGATGCTGTTTTATTTCATATTCTAAGTAAATGTGCAAGGTGTTTTTCATTGAAATAATCTCCTTTTAACCATATCATGTTCACCAATGCTACGTCATAAACAAATCTTAGAAATGCGAGCCAAGGGAGGACTTTTTTTGGATACAGGTACTCATATCGTCATGGGTTTCGCTCTCGGGGGGTTGGCTACATTGGATCCCGTTGTTGCCGAGAGTGCGGCCACTTCTCAAAGCGTATTGCTTGCAGCAGTCATCGGCTCTCAAATACCCGATATCGATACCGTCTTGAAACTTCGAAATAATGCGGTTTATATTCGTCATCACCGAGGAATTACACATAGTATACCGGCGGTTGTTCTCTGGCCGCTGTTGATCGTCGCTTGTCTTTATCCTTTTTTTCCTGGTGCAGATTTGCTTCACTTATGGATTTGGACATTTTTAGCCGTATTCCTCCATGTATTTGTCGACATTTTCAACGCATATGGCACACAGGCCATCAGACCGATTTCGTCGAAATGGGTCGCTTTAGGGGTAATCAACACGTTTGATCCGATTATCTTCGGGATTCATGTTGCCGGTTTAATTCTATGGGGAGTAGGACTTCCTCCGGGAAAAACCTTTTTGGTCATGTACATTGTAATTTTCGCTTATTATGTGTTGAGGTTCCAGGTTCAGAAAGCCGTAAAAAATGCGGTGAAACGCAGGGTTCCGAAAGCGGAGAAAATCATCGTTTCACCGACGATTCGATTTTTCCAATGGCGTCTTGCCGTTGTCACAAAGCACCATTACTATGTAGCGAGAGCCTATAGAAGGTCTATCACGATCTTTGATAAATTTGAACGGGTGCCGATTCCTGAAAACCCAGTCATCATTGCCGCTAAGAAAGATAAAAACCTGGGAGCATTCCTTTCCTTTTCCCCGGTTTACCGCTGGGAAGTGGATGAATACGATGACCATTACGAAGTCCGTTTCATTGACCTCCGCTACCGAAATAATGGACATTACCCATTCGTTGCCCTCGTGCAGCTCGACAAGGACCTGAACATCGTCAGCTCCTACACAGGATGGGTCTTCAGCGAAGAAAAACTTCGCTCAAAAGTCGACATCGACATATTAATTGATTAAAGACAGTGAGGGACGGACCTTTAAAGGTCCGTCCCTCATCATGTTAATGTACTAAATCATCATCTTCTTTATCATCAATCAAGTGCTTGTATTTCGGGTTTTGGGCAGCAAACTCGTGGATTTGTTCTCCGTACGTGTTGACCCATTGGCGAACGACTTTCTCCGTTACTGCTTTTCCTTTGTAATCGTAACCTGCTTTTGCGTATGTCGCTTCGAAATCTTCCCAAACAAGTTCGATCCAAGTCCTCGCTTTTTCATATGAGAGCTTATTATTTTTTTCAATTAACAACTGTGTTAATTCGTGGAATGTAGACTCCATTTTGTCTCCTCCTTTTCCAAATATTTAGTTCATGCTTTTATGATAATGTCGACCATTTCACCCATACTAAGGGTACGTGGTTAAGCTTAGTTGTGAATCTTTGCTTCTTCACGGTATGAGTCAGTAAATTTCACCTTTTAGGAGGCACATTATGCGAAATAAATCGACAGGGTTCCCCAATATGAACAATAATAAATTTGAAGGTGAACCGAGAGCAAAAGCGGAATATGCATCTAAAAGGGCTAACGGCACCATCAATACCCATCCTCAAGAACGCATGAAATCTTCTGGACAACGAGATCACGACTCACTTTAATGCGAGTGAAATTTGATTAGGGGGTAGTCACGATGGCAAACATGAAAAACAACTTTTACCGAAATAAGTACAGCAGTCCATTTAACAAGGCATTCTACAATCCGAAGCATGCCCATTCCCAGGCAAATGGACAGACTACACAAACTCAAGACTTAATCATTCTAGAGAACCAGACACGTAAACGTTCCTAGACCTTCCGAGGTCCGTCCCTCTTGACGGACCTCTTCCTTATTTCTTCTCTCCTGCCAATAGGGAAATCGGCAAAGCCTCTTCTTTCCCATCACCCCCAAGGCGGTACCCCCATGCGAAAACACCATTTAAGTAATCCACCTTGAAGTATGTACCGGGATCTCCTTCGATTGCGTATATGCCGCCAGGCTTGTATGCATCAGGATCCATTAAATAAGCCTGCGCCATAAGGGCTTTCCGCTCCAACACAGCAAACTCATTCACAATTCCCAGCTGCTCGGCCTTCCTTGCCTTCTCCTTCAACGAAGCAATTTCCTGCTTCAACTCATGCTCTGTCATCTCACTATATCTTCTCTCTTGTTCCATTCCTCATCACCTCTACTAATAGTAGTATAGAGAAAATGATACAATAAGAAAAGCGGAAGCGGCTGGTCAGACCCGACAAGCATAAGACGGGATGGCCGGAAAGGCGCTCTTTGCCTTTTTGGCCATCACGACTTATGACCTCGAGGGGCTAGCCGCTGGAGCTGGACAATAAGAAAAGCGGAGACGACTGGTTAGGCCCGACAAGCATTTCCGAGCAAACAGATGAGGGCGCTCTTTGCCCTCAACTGTTTGATTGGAAATGACCTCGAGGGGCTAGGAGTCGGAGCTGGACAATAAGAAAAGCGGAAGCGGCTGGTCAGACCCGACAAGCATAAGACGGGATGGCCGGAAAGGCGCTCTTTGCCTTTTTGGCCATCACGACTTATGACCTCGAGGGGGCTAGCCGCTGGAGCTGGACAAAGAAAAGCGGAGACGACTGATCAGCCCCGATAAGCACAAGAAAGGATGAATTCAACATGAAAACAGCCATCATCACAGGCGGAGGCTCTGGCCTCGGGAAAGAATTAGGCATACTTCTGAGCAAACAGGGATTTCATATTTTCCTGCTTGGACGAACGGAAGATACTTTAAGAACAGCGGCAGCTGAAATTGAACATATTGGGGGCAAAGCATCCTTTGCCATATTGGATATCAATTCAAATGAAGAAATAGAAAAGGTGTATGAAAACCATCTTACAAACAGCAGCATTTCATTACTCATACATAACGCAGGTGTAGGCTACTTCGGACCATTCAACGAGTCAAACGACGACGAATTAGTAAGCATGTTCGAGACCAATGCCCTCGGGCCAATACGGTTAACGAAGGCATTACTGCCTCAACTTGAGCAGGATAGCACCATCATCAATATCATTTCTACAGCTGGTCTTAGAGGTAAGAAAAATGAATCCTTATATGTCGCAAGCAAGTTCGCACTAAGAGGATTTGGGGAAAGTCTGCAAAAAGAATATGAAGGGACCCATCTTCGTATCGTCAATGCTTATATGGGGGGCATGAATACTCCGTTCTGGGATAATAGCGACCATATTAGCGATCCTTCACGACTTCGTTCTCCCCGTGAAGTGGCGGAGATGATCGTGAATGAATACCAGGAAAAAGATGAAATTGTCATCGAATCAAAAAAATAAATCTAAAAAGGCAGCCTTCGATAAACGAAAGCTGCCTTGATTTTAAGGAGCAAAAGGAAAAAACATAAAGGCCACAAAAAATAAAAGCATAGGAACTAAAAACAATGCAAATACATCAATGACCACGACAAAGGCGATCCATACCCACCGGATGCCATCTTTCCGTTTTAGAAACTGCTGTATCATCCTGATATTGACCAGGATCAAGAAGATTGCGACTCCGAGAAGGAAGAATGGCACGACCCATTTCCCCATATCTTCAGCGAACCCCTGGTTATGCCACTCCTGCCTGCCTATTGAAAAGAAGTCCGTTCGCACTTTAATCGTCAATTCACCGATAAGAAATATAAGGGCTGTACCAATTACTATTCCACCAGCGTATATCTTGAATTTTCTACTAGTTCTAATGATAAGTGGCAGCGTGACAATAACGAACAAAAGAGCAACTATCTCCACTGAACTACCCCTTTCCACAACCTTTTAATGCTGAAAAAGATCACCCTTCATTTTCTTTTAATTCATCCAGCAGCCTTTCGATATCTTCCATGGAAAACCCTTTTCGATACAACGTTTGTTTCATCTTTTGTACATATTCATATCCATCATATTTTGTACTAAGTTTTCTGTGAGCCTTTAATCCCTGATGATAAACCGCATCCCATCTCTCATCGTCATCCCTTTCGGATTCGACTGTCTCCCACACGATTTTCATGACCGAGCCAGGATATCCTTTTCTCATCATATTTTGCTCGATCTTTTGCTTGGCGATCATCTTGGAGTCTTTTCGATATTTATGAAGGAGCTTTTCTGTTAAAGCGACGGCTTTATCTACCTGCTTTTCTTGTGTGAAAGCAGCAAGTGCCTCTTCAATATGTGAGTCACCTACCCCTTTTCTCCTTAATTCACCTCGTATCCATACAGGTCCTTTGTCAGCTGTATTCATCTGTGTCCCGACAAACGCATGGGCGAATTCCAAATCATTGATGTATTTAATCTCATTCAATTTATGGATCACTTCCTGTATGATTCCATCTTCCGGGTCCCCTTCCTGCAAATGATCGCGGATTTCTTTTTCCGTCCTCATCCGATAGGCCAGATACTGAATCGCTTTGTTAAATGCTTTTTTCACATCGTCTTCGTATTGAAGCTCTGAAATCTCCAGCTCATCCACCTCAAGGCCTTTTCTAAGCTGAAACTTTGCAAGGACCGCTTCATCTACACTGAAGGCATATTTCCCATCTATAAATAAATTGTAACGCTCATCATTCTTCACTTGTTTCGTTATTTTCGTAATCTTACCCATTTTTTCCACCTCACCATAATCCTAACACATCCAACATGTTTTTTATTCTGAAGATAGGTAAAATAATAATATAACTGGAGGGATGAAGATGAAGATCGCCATTACAGGTGGAACAGGTTTTGTCGGCCAGGCACTGACGGAGGAACTTCTCTCACAAGAACATGAAATACTGATTCTTACACGTAATCCGGATAAACATGAGGCACGTCCAGGCGTGAAATATGTGAAATGGCTGTCTGATGGAGCAAGACCCGAAGAGACCCTTGAAGGAATCCATGCATTTATCAACCTTGCAGGCGAATCCATCAACAGCGGACGCTGGACCGATGAACGCAAGAAGCGCATCATCAATAGCCGGATCACCTCGACTGGGGAAGTAATCAATATTATAAAGGCCCTGAAAGAAAAGCCTGCATGCCTAATCAATGCGAGCGCAATCGGCTATTATCCTTCTTCAAAGACGAATACGTATACAGAAGCCTCGACGGAAACGGCAGACAATTTCCTTGGGGAAACCGTGCAAATATGGGAAAAGGAAGCGGCCAAGGCCAAACAATTGGGTATTCGCGTAGCATATACACGATTTGGCATCATCCTCGGTAAAGACGAAGGTGCCCTTCCCCGTATTGCGCTTCCTTATAAAATGTTTGTCGGAGGCACGGTCGGTTCAGGTGAACAGTGGATGTCATGGGTTCATATTAAAGACATCGCGAGAGCCCTGCATTTTGTTGCTGAAACGGAGGGGATCGCAGGACCGGTTAATGTCACCGCTCCTTCCCCAGTCACCATGAAAGAATTCGGAAAGACACTCGGATCCGTTATGGGCAGGCCACACTGGATACCGGTCCCATCATTCGCTTTAAAAGTCGCGATGGGGGAAATGAGTTCACTTGTGCTGGAAGGACAAAAAGTTCTCCCAAGTGTCCTCTCAGAACATGGCTTCAAATTCAAATACCCTGAATTAAAGAGTGCCCTGATGGAAATATATCGATAAGTAAGAGGTATGTCCCTTCCTTTTCACGGCAAAAATAGAACTAATCTTGAAAAGAAGGGATGTACATACGAATGGATAATAAGAAAAAGAAAGACAAGAACAAGTCAGTTTTATCTAGCGCTCAGGAAGTGACGTACTCAAGGGAGTTCAAAGCAGCCGACCGTGCAGGCGGATTCAGTTCCAAAGCCCATAGATAGTCAATTATTTCCTAACTAAAAACCCCTACTTTGAAGAAAGATAAAGGTACAGGTTACAAGCCTGTGCCTTTATTTTTTAGCGAAAAGGGGATGTTGATATTGGGAAGATCACGCGGACATAGTAAAAGAGGAAATAAAAACAGCCTGCCACAAACACCCGCTCAGCTCAAATCTAATGGTGTTGACGAAGAGTTCTCACGAGAACTTGCCGACCAGGCTGACATGGAAGCGCAAGCCCGTGCAAATGCTGCCAATCAGCGTGCGCGAGTGAAGAAAAACCAATAGTGCAATCCCGTTAGTTGAAAATTCAGGTAAAAAGGGACCCCTGCTGTGAAAGCACGGGTCCCTTCTTATGTTACTCTCTCAAACCACAATCGGCTTTTTGTTTTTCTTTTCATTATGGTGAATCAATTGCTTCATGTATGGCATGATCCAGTGATCAGCTCCCCAATAGTATGCCCCTCTACCTGCAAAAAGAAGAATGATGGCCGCTGTATACAGGACTGGATTCGTGCTCACAGTTCCCGCCAATAAAAAGTTAAGGTTCATGAATGCCCCTGCAATCAGAGCTGGTAAGGTCATGAATCCCACAACCAAGCCCACTCCCACCAATATCTCACCCCACGGAATCAGAACATTGAACAGCTCAACGTTTGGTAGTGCAAATCCGTTCAGAAACTCTGCATACCAGCCTTGAACTGCTGGATGTTCACCAGTTGCTTTTGTCATTGCCCCTTGCAGGAAACCACGTGCATCAAACCCGTCATTCACCTTATGCCATCCTGCCTCCAGCCACTGAACGCCCAACCAAATTCTCAACATTGTCCAAACCACACTCACCTTTTGATTTTCCCACCATCTCATGATTGATCATCTCCTTATGGTAATGTTTTTTTGTGAAACAATTCACATGTTATGTCGGATTGAAGAACCTGATGTCAGGTGATGAATGAATGATTGTGAAATGTTTCACATTTGCTTTACATCTATAATATACCTCCACATCAACCTAAATACAATAGGCTTTTGCTGCGTTCACAAAGGTGTCAATATCAGTTTATCTTGTGCTGAAATGATTTTTATTGTGAGGTGGCTTACTCGTAGTTTAGCTGCTGAATTTCATGTAGAAATCAGCAGCTGAACAGGAGGATTTTCGGTTACTCATCAATCGATCTATATTAACTAACGTGAATTTGCCTGATATTAAATTTGACCACCAGATAACCTTTTCTATTATCCCTCGCGACTCAAATCAATGATCCGGATCAAATTCTCACTCTCATCTTGGAATATAGCATACCTTCCTGGAGGAATATCACTTGGTGTTTTAATGAAATGAAGCTTTTCCTTGTATTGTTCAAAATAACCATCTACGCTGTCGACGATGAAAATTCCGCCTGGTCCTAAATCCGCCTCGTCATTTTCAATCATTAATTGAACATCCGTTCCCGGCAGTTTAAGGGCAATTGTATGGTCCCCCTCCCTCCATGCCTCTTCAAATCCTAACGTATCACGATAATAATTGAGAGATTTCTTTAAATCTGTTACAGGATGACATAGAAAAGCCAGCTTCATATACTCCACCTCAATTGATATTTTTACCAAAACATAACTTGGTTATGTATAACGTAACTTAGTTACAAACCCTTGTCAATATGGTATAATCCAAATATGAAAAATTGGATACCTGTACCAGGAAGTAAAAAGGAAACAATTATCAGATTAGCACTGGAACAATTTAAAGAGAAAGGGTATGAAGGAGTCAATATAAAGGATTTAGCGAAGGAGGCGAACATGACGACCGGTGTCATTTATCACCATTTTGGTTCAAAAGCACAGTTATATTCAGTAATCAGACAAGATGTCGAGCAGCGGATTATTGACAGGATGGAAGGTGCGGCGGATACTGTCAGTGATCCTGTCAATAAACTTAAAACAGCTTTAGTAACAGGACTCGATGCTACAATAAAGCTAAGAGTCGGGCGGTTATTATGTGAAGAAAATCTACACGCAGCCGATAAAATCGAAGAATTTGTTCTACAGCTTCTTGAAGGAAGCATTGAGGGCCTGAAATTCATTGTACTTCCATCCTGGCGCTCTATCCTGGCGGCCATTGAATATGAAAAGATCGATCTAGACCAAGGAAGAGAACTAATAGAATGGCTTTTTCAAACATAGCTGTGAAAGGGGCCCAGCCTCTTTCACATCCTTAAATCCTTACTTTCATCCCTGTACCTCCCCTGCTTCTTTCATCTATCCTGACAACACACGAATCAAAGAAATTTCACAATAAAAATCACTTATAGTCTGTTTATACTCGAAACTTTCCTATTTCAAATCCGTATTACATAATAGAGATAAAAGTTCCCGATTACGGAGGATAAAATTATGAAATCAGAGAACAAGCTTTGGAGAATGTGGAAAGTCCTGTCCCTTGCCTTATCCATCGTCGTAAGGGTCTACTGGTACCGACTACGGGGTAAGTCCCAATGGGAGAAGGAGAAACTGTGGGAACGAATCGGTAAGGAGTTCAAAGATACCCTGTTCGAACTGAACGGGGTGTTAATTAAAGTCGGGCAACTTCTCAGTATCCGGGAAGATTTGCTCCCCAAAGGCTTTATCAGTCAAATTCAAGATTTGGTTGATCATGTACCTCCATCAACGTGGGAGGAAATACAAACGGTTCTTGAACGTGAATGGGGCACCTCCATTTCCTCGAAGGTCATGGACATAGACAAAGATGCCGTTGCATCTGCCTCCATTGGCGAAGTGTATAAAGCAAGACTGCTTGATGGCACACAAGTAGCCATCAAAGTGCAGCGCCCTGAAATCCCGACACTCGTCAAGACTGATTTCCGTACTCTTTCCATCATCATTTGGTTCGCACGGCATTTCGCTCCCATGCCGAAAGGGTTCATTGATTTCAAGATGCTTTATAGGGAATTAAAGCAGGTGATTGAACAGGAGCTGGATTTTTCTAAGGAAATGAGTACCGCCATTTCCTTTAAACAACGGTTCAAGGATCAATCCAATGTGAAAATCCCTGCGATGTATCCTGACCTTTGCACGGATAAAGTGCTTGTAATGGAGTGGATTGATGGTGTCCGATTGAATGATAAAGAAGCGATGAAAGGTTATGGACTTGACGGACAAAAGCTAGCACAGGATTTATTCCGCCTCTTTCTCCCTCAGTGGCTAGAGCCTGGGATCTTTCATGCCGATCCCCATGCAGGAAATATACTGCTTCAGCCTGATGGTTCATTTGTTTTATTGGACTTTGGAATGATCGGGGAAATTTCGAAAAGAGATTCTGCACATTTTCAAGATCTTCTGGAAGGTGTCCTATTAAAGAATTTCCGGAAAGCCTCTGAGGCGCTGTCTCAATTGGGCTTCCTGCTCCCAAACGCAAGTCCGAAGACGATTGAGCCTGTGCTGAAGGAATTTGTCACACTTGATATGGAGCAGTTCAAGCAGATGGATATGATTTCAGTTAAAAAGGAAATCAACGACATGGTGAAATCACTCCCTGTTCAGGTACCGACCCGCTTTATCTTCTTGGGTCGATCATTTGCAACCATCGAGGGGCTTGTCCATACGCTGAGTCCGGATGAAGAAACCCTTGATGTCGTTAAACCGGCTTTTTTAGATTGGGTGAAGGATGGCAACACCAACAAATGGGAGCTCCTCATGAAATGGGTGGGTTCACAGCCTCTCTTTCAGACTGTTCAAAAAGTACGGCAGCTGTTGGACGTACCAGAAAGAGCACTGGAACAAAAGGACCGCCATCAGCTAAATGAATTTCAGTTCACTCTGTTCGAGAGCCAAAAGAAGCATGCTTACATTCTTCTACTGGCCGGAATCATCGGCGGGTTTGCAGGACTTGGCTTGGAATTGGAGTTCACCTGGCAGGGAAGCTTTGGACTTGCCGTATTCGGTTCCGCTTTGTATTGGATGACTGCTATAAGAGAAAGAGCCTGGCTGAAGAAATTGAAGAATGGGCAACTGCATTAAATGTAAAAAGGTAACCTATGAATAATATGGTTACCTTTTTACGGCAAAATACAAACAGGAGGGATACTATGACAAATCGTAAAGAATCGTTTAATGATGTGACCGATCATATGTCCAAGATCGAAGGCACACCCATGAGTAAGCCAGAAATGAGCAGCCTTCCACTCGGAATCCGGATCATCGGGTATGCAATGATTGGATTTACGGCCCTTGCATCTTTATTGTTCATTATTCTGACCTTACTTGATTAGCACTAATTTCGGGCTGATGCTGAAATTCCTCCAGATCAATCCGGTTATCCCCTATAAAATGAATTCCTTCTGCTTCCAACGATAGTTTTTGGGTCATCCTCTGCTCCTCATCACGAAACCCGATTTCCCCTTTACTATTCAGCACCCTGTGCCAGGGCAGATTGTACTTTCCACTCATAGAATGGAGGATGCGGACGATCTGCCTTGCCGCCCTCGGACTGCCCGCATGCGCAGCGATTTGTCCGTACGTCATGACCTTTCCGGGAGGTATCCTCTTTATTATTTTCACGGCTCTTTCGGTAAACGGCTCCATGCTCGTCACCTCCTCTTTCACTCTCAATCATCCACTCCCCCTATTATACTGCCTTCATAAGTCAGGTTCCTAGAAGATTTGCTTCCTTTATATTAAACTGTATATGAAAGAATAAAAGGACGTGATGATGAAATGGATATTAAACTGATTGCACTGGATATGGACGGGACTCTCGTCAACCATGAAGGAGAGGTATCTCCTGAGAACGAACAAGCCATTCAACGTGCGAAGGAGAAAGGTATTCATGTCGTGTTAAGTACCGGACGCTCCCTCTTCACATGCCGGGATATCTCAGACGAACTTGGACGTTCATCTTATCTTGTGACTGTGAATGGTGGGGAAATCTACGATCATGAATACAACCTCGTAGACAGCATCCCCTTGGATATCGACCTTGTGAAGCAGCTTTGGGCGTTGAAAGAAGAGCATGATGTCTACTTCTGGTCCTCTACCTCTCAAGGGCTGTTCAATAGTAAGAAGCCTTTTGATCAGGACATAGAAACCTATAATTGGCTGAAGTTTGGCTTTGATATACAGGATGATGATGTCCGTAAAGTCATGATGGACGAACTCGTGAAAAATGAAGCACTCGAGATTACGAATTCATCCCCGACGAATATTGAAATTAATCCGGCGGGTGTCAATAAAGCCGCGGCATTAGTGAAAGTATGTAAATGGCTGGATCTTTCCATGGAACAAGTCATGGCGGTCGGAGACAGTATGAATGACATTGCCATGATACGTGAAGCCGGTTTCGGTGTGGCCATGGGCAACGCTCAGGAAATGGTAAAAGAAGCAGCCGATTGGGTAACGGGTATAAATACCGATCATGGCGTGGCCCAAGCGATCGATAAAGTGCTTGCTGATATGGAATAACCATTTTCATTACTGTGCCTGATTCAATGCGAATCAGGCACTTTCACTTTCCACCGTGTCTATTATAATTACATTAGGTACATACTGAATACAAAAACAAGGATTGTATCCGACATGTATCTATTACTGGTAGTGGTTGTTTATCTGATTTTTGCTAAGCTCTTTATTGATTGGAAACGCTGGAAAGAGTATTATCCAACGGTTCAATATTATATTATCTGTAATCTTACATATAATGTGATCTTTTATAATCATACTTTATGGAAGTACAAAGCTGTTACGGTGGAATGGCTAAACCATACTCTGATCGACCTCGTCTTCACCTTTTTCATCATTCCTGTTGTAATCATGATCTTTCTCCGTTATTATCCATACGGAAAAAAGAAATGGATTTACCTTACCTGCTGGATAACCTATTTCACGTTTCTGGAATACCTGTTTCATAAAAAAGGTCTGTTTCTGTATGAGAATGGCTGGAATTTAGGGTGGTCCGCTGTGTTTAATATCATCATGTTTTCCATCTTGGGTTTGCATCACAAGAAGCCTTTACTTGCCATCATAATTTCCTTGCCTATCATTGCCATTCTATTATTCCTTTTCCATCCATCTTTACAAGATTTAAAGTGAGGGTGTTTAAATGTCTTCCTTTTCTACTCCTCTATTTATTATATTGGTTTTAGGCGTTTATTTAATCATGGCTATTTATATCGCCATTTTAAAAAGGAAAGAATGAAAAAAAGAAGCACCCTGGAGGATGCTTCTTTTACATTTTATTTCACGATAATCTCATTATTTTCAACTGAGACTAAAAGCTCCGTTACACCTTCTTCATCCAGTAAGAAGTCGGCTATCTTATCTTCTACTCTCTCCTGAATGACGCGCCGTAATGGTCGTGCACCAAATTCCTGGTGATATCCCAGTTCAACGAGCTTATGCTTCGCTTCACCGTCGATGGTCAGCGTAATCCCCTGCTCCTTAAGTTCAACCTGCAACTCCTCCAGCATTAAATCAAGGATTTCTAAGAGCTCTTCTTTTTCAAGAGTCTTAAATTCAATGATACTGTCGAAACGGTTAAGGAATTCCGGTTTAAAGTAGGCACCCAATGATTGAAGAATATTCGTTTCTTTAATGGCATCTGTGCCGCCAGTATCGAAACCGACTACAGCGGCCTTCTTATCCGTGACGCCTGCGTTACTTGTCATGATGATCACGGTCTCCTTGAAGCTGACCGTTCTACCCTGACTATCCGTAAGACGCCCGTCTTCAAGAATCTGCAGGAACATATGCTGCACATCAGGATGTGCTTTTTCAATTTCATCCAGAAGAATGATGGAATACGGATTTCTTCTAACCTTCTCCGTCAGTTGACCGGATTCTTCATGTCCAACATATCCTGGAGGGGAACCGATCAGTTTAGATACTGAATGTTTCTCCATATACTCACTCATATCCAACCGAAGCATGGAATCTTTAGATCCAAATAATTCTTCTGCGAGTGTTTTTGTTAACTCTGTCTTCCCTACACCCGTCGGTCCGACGAATAGGAATGTACCTATTGGACGATGCTTCGCTTTCAATCCTGCACGGCTGCGGCGTATGGCTTTTGCCACTTTCTTCACTGCTTCTTCCTGGCCGATCACTTTATGAGCCAGATTTTCTTCCAGTGATTTCATTCGCTTACGATCATCACTTTGGAGTTTTCCTACCGGTATACCCGTTTTGCCTTCGATGATGGTCTGGATTAATTCTTTTTCTACAACAGCTGCTGAATCAGTAGATTCCTGTCCAAGTTGCTTCTCCAGTTCCGTTTCCTGATCCCGGAGAATCGCTGCCTGCTCATAGTTCTCATCCTTTGTTGCCTGTTCTTTTTTTATTCGTACATCATGTAATTTTTTGTGGATCGCCGTTTTGTCTTTGCCCTCTGATAGAAGGTTGACTTTTGAACCTGCCTCATCCATTAAATCAATGGCTTTATCCGGCAGGAACCTGTCTTGGATATAGCGATGTGAAAGTTTCACACAAGCTTCGATGGCCTCATCTGTAAATGTCACCCCGTGATAGTCTTCATATCTATCTTTTAGACCCTTAAGTATGTCGATTGCTTCTTCTGGAGTCGGTTCATTGACCATGACCGGTTGAAATCGGCGTTCAAGGGCCGCATCCTTCTCAATTTGACGATATTCCTTGAGCGTAGTAGCCCCAATCACCTGCAGCTCTCCACGGGCCAGGGCAGGCTTTAAAATGTTCCCTGCATCCATTGAACCTTCGGCGGAACCGGCTCCGACTAATTGATGGATTTCATCTATGAACAGCATGACGTTTTCACGGTTTTGCAATTCACTGATGATGGCTTTCAACCGCTCCTCAAATGATCCACGGACGCCTGTACCCGCTGTCAAAGAAGCAACATCCATCACATATACTTCTTTATTCAATAACTTGGATGGTACATCCCCAGCTACAATTTTACGTGCCAATCCTTCTGCAATGGCGGTTTTCCCTACACCAGGCTCCCCAATCAGAACCGGATTGTTCTTGTTTCGGCGATTCAGGATTTCGATGACACGATTCACTTCTTTATTCCTGCCAATGACTGGATCGATCAAGCCTGCTTTGGCAGCGCCTGTGACATTTCGGCCGAATTGATCAAGAATGCCGTTACCTCCATGGCCACCCCTGGTTTCGGGAGTAGCTTGCTGATGATGGTTTTGGAACCCATCATTCTGATTTCCACCCATGCTTATGCCTTTAAACAACTCATCAAACGGAAACCCTCCGCTCATGCCAGAAGGTGTCTGCTGCTTTTTAAAGCAAGCTGAACACATTTTCATACTGGACTTCTTACCATTCACTTGCGTATACACTTCAACTGATGCTTGATTGTGATGACATACTTGGCATTTCATGAAACATGACCTCCTGTAGTCTTATCTATAAATTCATTTTCATTATTAGTTGAATTAGAAAGGTCAAATTTATCAAGTTTGACTTTGACTTTCTTTGACCTTATAAATAGTATACTTTGACCTTCTTTGACTTTCAATGTTTTTGCTTATGGGAATTTTTACATAAACGAGCTTGTGATTGAGTGTTGAAGAAGAGTGTAGGACATTTTAGAATAGAATTCAATTAATTGATTTATTGGTACAAAAAAAAAGCCGGCATTCATGCCAGCTCTCTTAATACCAATGTTCCCAGTTATCTTTATGACAACAATGTTTCTGCTTATGGCAGGTACATTTCTTAATCTTCTTTAACTCATCCAAAATGTCTTTAAGAAGTTCTTTAATATCGTTGTCACGATGCTTAGAGCAATCTGATTGTTTATTAGACATACGTTGTTTCACCACCTTTTCAACCATTGGCAGGACGTTCATCACGTTCGCCATATTTCCCATGCTTCCAAGTGATCCTAGTGCATCCAGGGAACCCTTCCCTCCAGAACCCGAATTCAACAGACCTTTTAATTGATCATTATTTAATAATGAACTTAATTGATCTTTTACCGAATTAAGGTCAAGCTTACTTGCATCTTCTTTTGTGTATTGGTTGATCAAATCCATGATCCCCTCAAGTGGATTATTTTTCTCACTCATTGTTTTCCCCTCCAATTCTTTATCATTCGATGTAATACTATTCCTTGAATATGGCTGCCCATGTTCAAGGAATGTTTTAAATCCTGGTTTAGCTAATGGCACCTACCGCAAGCAGAACGAGAATTGCAATTCCTACAATCAATGCTGCTAGAGGATTAATCGCAAGTAGTACTAGAAAAGCCACAATTAACAACACCAAAAGCAAACTGTAAAAATCAAATTCGCTATGAGAATGACTCGCACCCATCCATCATCACCTCACTTATTCAGTACTTGTAAAGCACTCTACATGGTATCTTATGTATAGATTGCTAGATTCGAATGATATAATCGTCTATTTGATAATAAAAAGGGCTATTTTATCCAAAAAAAATGCTAGACCTGAAAGACCAGGCCTAGCATGTTAATGAATATACTAGAGAATTAAACTCTTACTATTATTTTATACCAATTCGCGATCCCAATGGCGATGAGCGGCAATCGCTGTTATGAATTCCTGGACGAATTCCTTCATATTATCCCCAGTTACTACACCGGAACCGCCAACACCGGCTTCATCCAGCCAATGGATCCCTTCATGTGTGGCTCCGATTGGCTTATAATGAGAATACGCTTCTTTTACAAAGTAGGCCGTATCTTGAGAGAATTTCTTATCTACGTCCTCCCCGCCTATAATGTAAAGGCTATCAAATAAAACCGATTCTCCCGTTAGGAACGTATGGTCCACTTCCAGCTCTGAACCATTGTCGCCTTTTCGAATCCCCAGCTTGTCACTGATGACCTCAGGCTGAATCCCTTCTTCTTTAAGGGAAGTAAGGACCATGTCCACTTCTTCCCCTTTATAGCCGTTTCCTACGATTACTCCCACTTTTCTAGTAGCAGGTTTCTTGATTGTATTTTCCTGGCTAAGGGCTTTCGAAGATTTAGTCACCTTGGATTCTTCACCATCAGGGACTTCTACATTGATCGCTTCGGCAAATCCTTTTGCCAGCTCCCTGCTTACATTTGCAAACATGTCAACGACCTGTTTCTGCACCGATTTACTCTTCACCTTCCCAAGTTCAAAACTGAAAGCTTGAATAATATGCTCTTTCTCAGGGGCACTCATGCTGTTCCAGAACATGGTGGCTTGTGAGAAATGATCTTTAAAGCTTTCACTTCTCGCACGTACTTTACGCCCTTCCATTTTTTCCTGGTAGTGGGTGTATCCACCGTCTTCTTTGGAAGCAGGAGCTGGTGTATTGTGAGCAAGTGAGTTGTTATGATAGCTTACCTGCCCTTTATTGATTGTATGTCGACCGTATCCGTCACGCTGATTATTGTGGAAAGGACACACCGGTCTATTAATAGGAAGCTCGTGGAAGTTTGGTCCTCCAAGGCGGATCAATTGTGTATCGGTATAGGAAAATAAGCGGCCCTGTAATAATGGGTCATTGGAGAAATCGATACCTGGCACGACAGATCCCGGATGAAACGCCGCCTGCTCCGTTTCTGCGAATACATTATCCACATTGCGATTGAGGGTCATTTTCCCGACGATCTTCACAGGGACCTCTTCCTCCGGCCACAGCTTGGTCGGATCAAGGACATCAAAGTCAAAGTTAAATTCATCTTCTTCCGGAATGAGTTGAACACCAAGCTCATATTCAGGATAGTCCCCGTTTTCAATGGATTCCCACAGGTCCCTGCGATGGAAATCTGGGTCCTTCCCATTGATTTTCTGTGCCTCATCCCATACAAGGGAATGTGTCCCAAGTACCGGTTTCCAGTGGAATTTCACGAAATGTGCCTTGCCTTCCCCGTTAACCAAGCGGAATGTGTGAACTCCGAAGCCTTCCATCATACGCAGGCTTCGCGGAATTGCCCGATCGGACATGGCCCACATGACCATATGTGCAGATTCCTGGTTGTTCGCTACAAAGTCCCAAAACGTATCATGGGCAGAAGCAGCCTGGGGCATTTCATTGTGTGGCTCCGGCTTCACTGCGTGGATCAAATCCGGGAATTTGATTGCATCCTGTATAAAGAAAACAGGGATGTTGTTGCCGACAAGGTCATAATTCCCTTCTTCGGTATAAAACTTCGTGGCAAATCCACGTGCATCCCTTACCGTCTCCGCAGAACCTTTTGAGCCTGCCACAGTAGAAAAACGGACGAATACCGGTGTCTTCTTTGTGGTGTCCTGCAGGAATTTGGCACGTGTATATTCTTTCATAGAGTCATAGAGTTCGAATTCCCCGTGAGCCGCAAACCCCCGGGCATGGACAATCCGTTCAGGAATACGCTCATGGTCGAAGTGAGTCATCTTTTCACGGAAGTGGAAATCCTCCATTAACGTAGGACCGCGGTCTCCGGCTTTCAGCGAGAACTCATCCTCGGATACCTTCAACCCTTGATTGGTTGTAAGATGCTTCCCTTCATCTTCCACGCGATACTGTTCAAGCTGTTCATCCTTACTGCTGCCATTCACTTTCGTATGACGATCGTCTCCCATTCTTTCATCCCTCTCCATCTAAATTAATGTTTACTATGTAAAACATTCTGTTTCATTTGTACCCTTGATGGGATGATTTAAACATGCAATACATGCGGATAAATACAAAGCTTCAAAAAAATACTTTACCGCGTAACATTGTTCTGTTAAACTGGATGTAAATTAACGTAACAATGTTTTGTTACGTAAAAAGAGGTGATTCCTCATTGGAAACAGATTTAATTTCAAAAAAGGAAGTATTGGAGCTGACTGGCATATCCTATGGACAGCTATACAGATGGAAACGGAAGAATATCATCCCGGAAAGCTGGTTCATCAAGAAATCCAGCTATACAGGACAGGAAACTTTCTTCCCAAGGGAAAAGATGCTTGCCAGAATTGATACTATCAAAGAGATGAAAGATGGTTATTCCCTGGATGAGCTTTCGGACTTTTTCTCACCCCATCCCACCAAGGTCGAAGTCAGTGAAGAAGGATTGCGCTCACACAACATTCTTACAGAGGACACCATGACATTCTGTACATCGCTGTTAGCAATGAAAGGCGCTTATGAATTCCAGGATATCTTAAATATGGTGATTGTCGAAAAGGCACACCTATTAGAGATTCCTAAAGAAGCTCAGCGAACCCTATTTCTTTTTCTTCATGAGAAGTTTACTCCACTGAAAGAATCTTCCCTTGAGCTTATCGGTATCCGAAAAGATGAAGCGTATATATGGATGCTCCTGCCCCTCCCTTCGGACTTTCACGTAGACCATATGGCTCAAGTCGTATTGCGATTCGATTTACAACAAATGACGGAAGAATTGAAATTGACGTTAACGAATACGGAAGGGATCTAACACCCTTGAACTGGAGGAGAAATGGATGAATACAGTAGAAAAGAAAAAGTTGCATGACTTAAAGATCAGCGGGTCGGGAACATCCGGCGGAGGACAATTTGATGAAGTGAAAATCAGTGGAAGCGGAAAGATTGCAGGAGATATTGACTGTCGGGAGATGAAGATTTCAGGATCCGGGACGGTTGCAGGTGATGTAAAAGCCGGCGTCATCAAAACAAGCGGCTCTTCCACTATTGAAGGAAATACAAAAGCTGAAAATATATCAACGAGCGGGAGTTCTAAATATAACGGCTCCGTCATGGCCGCTGAAATGAATATCAGTGGCTCCAGTAAAATAACCGGTGACCTTATAGTGGAAAAATTCAAAGTAAGCGGTTCATGCAAAGTGGGAGGAAAGCTTCAGGGCGGATTGATCAAAGCAAGCGGTTCCCTGAAGGTGGGGCAGGATTGTGAAGTTGAAACCTTCTCATCTTCAGGCTCTGTCCACATCGACGGATTGCTCAATGCTGACAACGTTCAAATTGAGATCAATCACGAATCATCCATCAAAGAAATCGGCGGGGAGAAGATCTCCGTGACTCACCACAACTCGAACAGGCTGATTAAGCAAGTGGTCAACTTCTTCCTGCAAAAGGAAGACTATTTATTTTCAGATTTAATCGAAGGTGATGAGGTCTATCTTGAGAATACGAAAGCGAAGCTCGTTCGCGGTAAAAACGTCGTGATTAGTGAGCATTGCGATATCGATACGGTTGAGTATTCCGGCTCCATCGATGTGCACAAAGAAAGCCGCATCAGAAACAAAGTGAAAATCTAACATATTGGAGGAAGGGGATGGGCTTTGCCTTCCCTTTTTTCTACCATCTCCCCTTATTTACACCACCTTTCCCCCTCTAACATCTGAATTTCATATTTTTATTCTGAATGTTCTGCTATATTAATAGGTATATAGTACAATCCTGCACTGCATATGGAGGACTTTATGAAACGTTTGACCGATCACCTGATAGTCATCTCTTTTGATTGTTTGTCTGCCCTGGATTATCCGATTCTGAAAGAGCTTCCCCACTTCCGGGAACTGCTTGGACGAGGATCCTACTGCAAACAGGTTGAAACCATCTATCCTTCTGTTACCTATCCATGTCACGCAACCATCGTTACCGGGAAGTACCCCAATCGACACGGTGTTGTAAACAACACCCTGCTTCAGCCGGGGAGGGATTCCCCTGATTGGCATTGGTACAGGAAATCCATTAGAGGCACCACCCTGTATGATGAAGCAAAGAAGGCCGGGATGACGACCGCTGCCCTGCTTTGGCCGGTGACAGCTAAAGCAGACATAGATTATAATATGCCTGAAATATTCGCCAATCGACCATGGCATAATCAGATCCTTGTTTCCCTTCTGAATGGCAGTCCGCTCTATCAACTTCAGATGAATCGTCTCTTCGGCGGGGTCCGGAGTGGTCTTAACCAGCCGGAACTGGATGATTTCGTCCTGGAATCAACGGTCGAAACGATCAAAAGGAAGCCCGGCTTATTGCTTGTTCATTTTACGGATCTTGATACCCAGCGGCATTATCATGGCTTCTCTTCCGAAGAAGCGAAGAAGGCTCTTCATCGTCATGATGAGAGACTGGGGAGAATCATGAAAGCGTTAAAGGAAAACGACATGTATGAAGAAACGACGATCGTCGCCTTGGGGGATCATAGTGCACTTGATGAATCCATGGCCGTTCAATTCAACATTCTCCTAAAGGAAAAAGGAATGATAACCGTAAACGGACGGGGGAAGATTTCGAAATGGAAGGCTTATTGCAAAGGATGTGATGGCTCAGCCTACGTCTACACAAAAGATGATAAAGCAACAAAGGAAGTAAAACGGCTTTTGGAAGAGTTGCAACCCGATCCTTCCAACGGAATCGAATCCTTTCTCACTGGAGAGGAAGCAGCTGAAAAGGGGGCCGACGGACATTGTGCGTTTATGCTTGAGGCCCGTCCAGGTTTTTATTTTAAAGACGCACTGGAAGGTTCCTTCATTCATACGATCACCCCGGAAGATGTCAGGAAGAAGCGTTATACGTATGGATCTCATGGCTATTCTCCAGAAAAAGAGGGCTACTTCACGATTTTTATGGCGGCAGGAAAAGGCATTCGCCCGCATCAGGACCTCATTTCTATGCGCCTCGTCGATGAAGGACCTACATTCGCCACATTGCTCGGACTCAGCTTAGGTGACACTGACGGAAAACCGATAGAAGCCATACTCGACATATAAAGAAGAATCTGTTTCCTTAGGGGGAAAAACAATGAAGCGTTTTTCGAAAGAAGAAAGCAGCTGGATTTTTTACGATTGGGCGAACTCCGCTTATTCAATCATCATTTCCACCGCCGTCTTTCCGCTGTTTTATAAAGCCGCCGCCACCAATGCAGGGGTGAGTGCTGCTAATTCAACGGCTTATCTGGGATATACGATTGCCATTGCCACCTTCATCCTTGCCATGATCGGGCCGATTCTTGGTACCATCGCCGATTATGAAGGGTACAAGAAGAAGTTCTTTTCCTTCTTCTTTGCATTGGGTGTAACGTTCACCGCCCTTCTCGCTTTTGTTCCGAGCGATAATTGGCTGCTCTTATTGATTTTTTATACAGTGGCTGCCGTCGGTTCAGCAGGATCGAACGTCTTCTATGATGCATTTTTGACCGACGTTACCACGGAAGAACGGATGAACCGGGTATCGTCCCGGGGGTTTGGATTTGGATATATAGGCAGTACGATTCCCTTCATCATCAGTATCGCCATCATCGTATTATCCCAAAATGGCACTATCCCTTTCTCTGTCACCGTCGCCAGTAAGATCGCCTTTGTCATCACCGCTGTATGGTGGGGACTCTTTTCCATCCCTCTATTAAAGAATGTTCACCAGCGCTATTTTATCCAACGTGAGAAAAGCCCGGTGGCAAATAGCTTTAAACGCCTGGGAAAAACGATGAAAGAAATCAAAAAATATCGGGCACTCTTTTTATTCCTTCTTGCTTATTTCTTTTATATTGACGGTGTAGGTACCATCATTACGATGTCCACTGCTTACGGATCGGACCTTGGTATTTCATCCACGAATCTATTGATCATCCTATTTGTTACACAGGTAGTGGCTGGGCCATTTGCCATTCTATATGGAAGACTGGCAGAAAGATTCACAGGGAAGAAGATGTTGTATGTAGGCATCTGCGTATATATCATCGTGTGCATTTATGCTTATTTCTTGGAAACGACCCTGGACTTCTGGATATTAGCCATGCTTGTCGCCTCTTCTCAAGGGGGCATTCAGGCACTCAGCAGGGCCTATTTCGCCAAACTGATACCCAAGAAAAATGCCAATGAATTCTTTGGTTTTTATAATATTTTCGGTAAGTTCGCATCCATACTTGGTCCGCTGCTAGTGGCGGTCACAGCTCAAGTGACAGGTGCGTCCAACAGCGGTGTGTTCAGTCTTGTCATCCTCTTTATCATCGGAATTGTGGTACTCGCCTTCGTTCCAGAGCCAAAGGAAGATGATGTGGAAAAGTCTGCGATTGTGTAAACAAGAAAGAGCCTGATCACAGGATCAGGCTCTTTCTTTTATCTTCAGTTAATCTTAGAAAGTATGAGCTGCATCTTTCGCACGGGAAATGGCATTTTGCTTGATTTCCTCTGCTTTGTCCGGCATGGCAGCATGTCCCTCCACAATGACTCCTTCAAAAGAAGGTACCCCGAAAAACTGCATGATGATACTTAAATATCGGTGGCCCATCTCCATTCCAGCTGCAGGTCCTTCAGAGTAAATACCTCCCCGAGCCTGGATATGGATGGCTTTCTTATCCGTCAATAACCCAACCGGCCCCTGTTCCGTATATTTAAACGATTTCCCTGCCACTGCAACAGAGTCAATATAAGCTTTCATCACCGGCGGGAATGAGAAATTCCAGAACGGAGTGACAAATACATACTTATCGGCACTTATGAACTGGTCCGATAATTCATTCAGCCGATTCACTTTCTTCTGTTCTTCCGGTGAAAGCTCCTCGAATCCTTTACCAGATTGAAGCTTACCCCATCCGCTGAAAACATCCGCATCGATATGAGGAATATGTTCCCGGTATAAATCGAGGTGTATCACTTGATCTCCCGGGTTCACTTCCTTATATGTATCCATAAATGCTTTTGCAACCGCCATACTGTAGGACTGTGTATCATCATGGGGATGCGCTGTTATATATAATACTTGTGCCATTGATCATCCATCCTTTGCTTCGTTTTATTCACAACAGTATTTTATGAAGAAATGGATGGAATTATCCTTATTTACGAATCAAAAAAAAACGCTGCCTGTTTAGGGCAGCATTAAGTGAAATACCTTAGTCTTCTTCACCAGGCATTTCAAAAGGGTTTCCCCCGATATTTCTTCTCATTTCGTCTGTTAGTTCAAATGGAGTGTTCTCTTGTGCTTCCCCTGTTGTGAAATGGTGACTGCCATCAAAGTGAAATGGTTTACCTTCCAATGTCGACACCTCCGTTTTACTATAGTTTAGCCATTATGTAACGGTCTATCCATTTTTTCAGGCACAGACCTTTTACCTGGTAGTATTTACTTAATTATAATATGTCTCATTTCCAGAAGATATCCTTTTTTCCCATTTTATATTGATATTCTTTATTTTCTAATACGACGATTTGTTCAGATGATAGCTCTGCCACATGTTTGGTTTCTTCCACTAGATGTTGAATGAGCCGGTGACATTGCTTCGCTCCTTTGACAAGGAGGGGAACCCCTATCCAATCGATGCCAAGTTCTCTCGAGAATAATCCCCCCGCAGTCATGAATGGGGGTACAGTAGGAGAAGTGTTGGAAATGATGATTTTCTCTTGTTGATCATATCGACTAAGGAGAATGCCACATAAATCAGTTAAGGCAGGAACAACATACTTGGAATTTCTCCTTCCAATTGTATACACAGGATTATCATCTTGGTCCAACCCATGAAAAAGAATGTGACCGGTGTCCTTTTTGGTAAGCTTGTTAAAAAAAGGCACTGAAAGGATGTCATCCTTTGTAAGATCACCTTGTTTTAATAACTGTAAGTGATAGGCAGCAGCCATAGACGTTGTATGGGTTCCACCGAAATCATTGTAAATATAAATCATATGCCCACCCTTTGAATAAGTTCATTTTCCTTCAGTATGAACCTGATGAGCAGACTGTATCCCATTCCATGCATCAATAAAAAAAAAACGCCGCTTCCCAGAGTACAGGAATCGGCATTTACGGATGTATTTAACCACCTGCTGGTCCTGCAGCACGTTGACCAAGCTCCTGATCCATTACCAGTAAGGCAGAAGGATTATCCCCGGCAATCTTTAAGCGGTCGACAACTTTCTGGGACTGTGCTTCTTCATCGATTTGTTCCCTTAGAAATTCCTGGATGATCACCGCAGTCTGTTGATCCGTCTGGGCTGCATAATTATAGGCTTGACGATACGAATTTGTAACGAATTGCTCATGCTCCAACACCTTTTGAAAGGTTTCCAGAGGGGAGCCATATTCTTTCGGCTGGGCTGGAAGCTCCTGAAGCTCCACCACTCCTCCCCTGTCCGTCAGATAGTCAATGAGTTTCAACATATGTGTTCGCTCTTCCTCCGATTGAATTCTTAACCATTTAGCCATCCCGCTATAATTTTGGTTCGCCATATAAGCCGACATAGCCAGATATAATGTCGTTGACACATGCTCAATCTGAATCAGATTATTCACCAGTTATTGAATTTGATCATTAAGCATCGCAATCCTCCTCAATAATGTACTGACCTTCTATTTTATTGAGAGGGACCTTAAAATATGAGGAGATAAAAAAGCAGAACCATCTACATTTGATGGTTCTGCTTTCGTTCAACGTACCTTTTTTGTTTCTTTCTCGTCACCAGCTCTTCCAGAGTACCGGAACCGCACACGACGCCAAGTACAATGAACACCAATCCGATCAGATGATAATATGTCACGGTTTCCCCCAGGAAGATAGATGCTCCAACCAGGGAGAAAAAAGTATTGAGATTAAGGAAAATCGATGTTTCCGCAGCCCCGATTTTCCCAATTGAATGGTTGTAAATCATATGTCCCACAGCTGTCGCCAAGATGGCCGATGCAAAGAATAATACCCATATCGAGGCAGAAGCATCCCCTAATTGTCTCAATCCCCCCGGCTCTGTGAACAGACTGATGATAAACAGGACGACGGAACCGAATACGAGCATATAACCCGTCAGCAAACGTGGGTCCAGCGTTTTGGCAGCATGGCTTATGATGATGAAGCTCAATGCCTGAGAAAAAATGGAGATGAAGATGAACAGATCACCCATTTTCAGTCCTCCGATTCCCTCCCCTCCCGATAATACGATGATCGTCACGCCGACACTCCCGGAAAGAAACCCGATTACCTTAATTACAGTCGGCCTGTTCCGAAGAATGATCGTCGCCATCAAAGCAGTCAAGAGTGGACCCGTTCCGAGGATCAGCCCACCGTTAGTAGACGAAGTACCCGTTAACCCGACTGATAAAAAATAATGGTGACTGACCACATTCAACAGACCACCGCTAGTGATGAACAGAAGTTCTTTGGCTGTCGGCTTCCTGACCTTCCCCATTAAACCAAGAATGATGAATACCGTAATACCTGCCGTAAAAATCCGGAGTGAAGTGATCGTCACAGGTGTAAATTCACTTACCAACGTTTTTAATGCCGGGACATTAAATCCCCATATCAACATGATGAATACAAGAATCAAATAGGTTTGCCATTTTTTCAAAACTTACGGCGCCTTCTTTCTATTTCGGATATTTCATCCAATCATAGCACCCAAAAACCTTCTCTGCCAGAGAATAAATCCATATTCTTATCACTCATGGACTATGCTATAGTTAAAGTCGAAAGGGGTTTTCTAAAAATGACAAATCAACAACTGCCACCAAAGACATGTACCATCGAACGTCTTGTCACAAAATCTGAGGATGTCCAAAAGGTTCTTCAAGGAACGAAAACGGCGACACGCCGCAATGGAAGATACGCGGATATCGGGGAAATCATGGAGCTAAAAGGAAAGAAATACATAGTGAACAGTGTCTATTCACAATCACTAGGTGAACTGACGGATGATCATGCAAAGCAGGAAGGGTTTCAAACGGTGGAGGAATATAAAAATACCATTCTCTCCTATCACCCTGGAATGCCTTGGCACCCCGACATGAAAGTATGGGTCCATGAATTCAGCTTAGTGACAGAATAAGGTCCTATATATGGAACAACTTCTATACAGAACACTGATTTACCTTCATGTCATTAGTGTCGTAGCTTCAATTGGGCCTTTCTTCATTCTATTGCCGATGATGAAGAAGCTGCGTTCCGCCTCTGAGACCGTCCTTCCTTCTTACTTGGAAACGTTCCGTTTCACTGTACAGCTTTCAAAGCATTCAGGGCACGTCCTTGTAGGAACTGGCATTCTCCTGGTTCTGCTTGGACCATGGACATGGACGACACCCTGGATCATTATGACCCTCGTCATTCTGTTCTGCTCCCTTTTCTTTCTCGCACGGGCATTTTCACCGACCCTGAGGAAATTCAGGGAAGATGATGCGAACAGGGAAAAGCTGGTCGGAAAGTTGCACCGGACCGTCTGGATATATCTCATTCTCTTACTGGCAATGCTGTGGTTTATGGTTGTAAAGCCGGAAATGTGGGCTTAAAGAGTGTGTGCCAGGTACAATTTTGGTTGATTGTGCCTGGTACACGCTTTTTCGTATGACTGAGCTTTTTTATAGCGACAATCTTCACATACCCACACCTATATTAATGTTATTAATCAGCTTTTGTTGTGCCACTATAACAAAACTTGTGCCAAGTTTTGTTTGGAAGTAAAAACACCCTATTCATTCCCCTTATTACCCTTCGAATCCAACACTTTCATAAAATAGGCAGTCGGTAGTAACAACCCGATAGCTGCTTCCAACAAAGCAAAGAACCTGAGATACCCGGTGGGGATATAATCACCGTACCCAACTGACAGGATCGTCACGCCGCTATAATAAAGGTAATTAGAAAATGTATGCTCTACGGGCTTTCCACCAGGCGAGCTTACCCGTAGCATAGGATTATCGAAGGACAATGCATAATAAAGTACAGCAAATGCAATCATGATACCAAAAAGGACAAAGAACAGTTTATAAAATAGCGCGGTGCTGAAATAGCTATACTTGAAATGCTTATCTTTTAAAAAATAGATTAGGTTTACCAAAATAAATAGAAGGGCCCCTAATGTAACGATGGTTGCCAAAACGTTGTGAATCCTCCTCTTACTATAGACTATGTTTCATATACCACGTGCTGTATGATTAAAACCGATGATTTCAAATTCGTATTCCTCTTCACCCAAACCCACATATGATATAACAACTCCTCTTAGTTGAGAAAGGTGAGAAAACCATTGAATATGTATAGACCCGCTCATGGCGGTGGAGGGCATGCAAGTTGGGGAAATGGACACGGACACGCAAGTTGGGGACACGGAACAACCTGGAACCAGGGAGGGAACTGGAATCACGGAGGAAATTGGAATCACGGCTGGGGATACCCTGGTTTTGCTGCCGGGACAGTGACAGGATTAGCCGTTGGTGCTGCTGTATCACCTGGACCTTACCCGGTACCCGCGCCTGCTTATCCATATCCGTATCCGTACCCTTATCCCTATCCACCACCGTACCCACAATAAATATAGAAACGAGGTAAATCCCCGATTCCTGAATGGAGTCGGGGATTTCTTTACGGTTGCATTATTTAATCAAACGTCGGCTACTATGGTTTATGTCATGTTTCTTTTTCAACCATGAAATTCCTCCCATGGAATGGAGATTCCCTCTTTATTATAATGACGAACGTTTTTCTATTAATAAAATGTGGTATAATAGATTAGTTGGTAATTTATTTCATAGATTCGTATACACAAGGAGGAAGCAATATGGATTTCCTATTTCCACTTGGACTAGCCATCTCTACCGGTGCAATCATTGCCCTTTTAAAAATCATTGCCATCGATATCATTCTGTCTGGCGATAATGCCATTGTCATAGCCATGGCAACAAGGCGATTACCAAAAGACCTTCAAAATAAAGCGATATTCTGGGGAACGGCCGGTGCCGTCATCCTCCGTATTTTCTTTGCAGCGATCATCGTCTATTTACTTCAGATTCCTTATGTGCATCTCATCGGTGGCGTTCTGCTGCTATGGATTGCCTATCAGGTACTTGTCGAGGATGAAGAAGAAGCCAATATCAAATCGCATACAGGGCTTAGACAGGCCATTACGACCATCATCATTGCCGATGCCGCGATGAGTCTAGATAACGTCGTTGCTGTAGCAGGTGCTGCTCACGGACATATCGGTATGATCGCCCTTGGCGTCTTCATTTCGATCCCGATTATGATCTTTGGCTCGAAAGCGATCGTGAAAATTTTGGAAAGATACCGCTGGATCGCCTACCTTGGAGCAGGGATCCTTGCCTACACAGCAGGGGAAATGATCGTGTCAGATGAGAAGTTCTTACACCTTATCAATATTGAGCATGGAGCGATTACGACCATTATTACAATCGTTCTGACTGCCGCCATTCTTCTTGGTGGTTTCCTGGCAAATAAGCGTACTCAATCTGATCATAAAAATGTTCAACAATATAATGCATAAACAAAAAAGATGCCTGCACGCGTAGGCATCTTTTTTGTTTTGTGAAAGACCTTTTTGGAAAGACTAATTGCCAGTCAATTAAGGAGGAGGACGTTTGTATTGGATTTCTTCATGAGCCAGCATTCACTGACTGCTATGGAATGGATTTTCCGTGCGGCTATAGGATTCATCTTTTTACTTGTCATAACCAAATTAATGGGACAACGGTCCATCTCTCAACTGCGATTCCTTGATTTTGTTATGGCCCTCCTCATAGGGAATATCATGGCTCACCCCTTGTCAGACGAAGGGTTAGGAATGAAAGGATCTATGCTCACTATGGGTACATTGGTCTTTCTCTATCTCATAGGGGTCTACCTCAGTCTTCATTCAACCATCATACGGAAAATACTGGACCCGTCCCCTATCTCCATCATATATAATGGTGACATCTTATATAAAAATCTAAAGAAAGCAAGGATTCCTTTAGAAAGCCTGTTATCTGAATTAAGGAAGCAACAAATCGAAGAAGTTCACAAAGTGGCAATAGCCATGTGGGAGCCGGGAGGAGAAATTTCATTCTTCCTCAAACCACAATATCAGCCAGTGACACATCAGGATGTTGCGCTTCCATTTCAAGCATTTGACCTCCCCATACCGATTATTGAGGATGGCAGAATCAATCTATCTGAATTACTGAACCTGAATAAAGACGTATCCTGGCTGCACGATCAATTGAGAAGCTCTTATGATGCAACAGTTCATGATGTCTTGCTGGCAACGATAGATAAGCAGGATCAAATAAAAATCTATCTGTATAAATGAGAACCCCTTCCACACGCGGAGGGGGTTTTAGATTATGATTTCATCATCTGTTTAACCAGTTCTTTGTTCCTTTTCTTGAATACTTCGTTATGGGATGATACCATGGCAAATTCATTTGCGTCAGGCTGAATGAATTGCTTGGCTTTATTGACTGCGTTTGCAGCATCTTGGAAAGCACCCGCAATCAGATTCACCTTTCCTTCATGTTTCAGGATATCTCCTGCCGCATATAGTCCATCTATGGAGGATTCGCTCGTTGTCGAACCTGCTATATAATATTCATCGATCATGGCGATATCGAGTGAACTATCTTTAAGTAAGGATGTATCGATTTCATAACCGTGATTGATAATCACCTCATCGATTGACAGATAGGACACTTCCTTTGTCTGATGATTGGTCAACTCGACCCTCTCAATGGAATCGTGATTGGCTCCTGCAAGCAATTTGGATATAGACGTATTCAGTAAACAAGTCGCCGAGCTGTTCATGAGCTGTGCGCATTGTGCCTCGTGTCCTTTTAGAGCATCTTTTCGATAGGCGATATACACCTTCTTAGCCACAGGCTCCAGTTCATTTGCCCAATCGATTGCGGAATTCCCTCCCCCAGAAATGATGACCGTCTTTCCTTTAAATCGTTTTAATGACTTCACAGTGTAGTTTAAATTGGAGACTTCAAATCGTTCTGCCCCTTCAATGTCAAGCTTTTGAGGATTGATGATCCCGCTACCCACTGCGACGATGACCGTTTTTGAATAATGCTTTTCACCGGAGGAACCCTCTAAAATAAAGATTCCATCTTCGTTCCTTGTAATCGATTCCACTTTTTCATTCAGGACGACAGTCGGGTTGAACGTTAACCCTTGTTGAACAAGTTGCTCGATCAATTTTGCCCCCGGTACTGGCGTAAGTCCCCCTACATCCCAGATCATTTTCTCAGGATATACGTGTATCTTTCCGCCTAAGGTTGATTGAAATTCAATGATCTTTGTTTTCATTTCTCTTAATCCGCTGTAAAAGGCTGAGTAAAGTCCAGCAGGCCCTCCGCCAATGACGGTTACGTCGAATATTTCTTTTATCATATCCGTTCACTCCTTGGTAATCAGAACGCAACTGATTATCATTCTCAACTACATCCTACAACTTTTTTTCTTCCATGACAATAAAAAATTTCTATTGACATTAGGAAAAATGAATTATAGTATGGAAATTGTTCGAGACTGATAATCATTATCACTTAGATATTCACTCACAATACTTTTTGGGAGGTTATAAAATGGCACGCCTCTATACGGAGGATTTAAACATTGGCTATGGTGAGCGCTTAATCGTTAAGAATCTTAATGTCGTAATCCCCGACAAGAAAATCACGACAATTATCGGCTCCAATGGATGTGGAAAGTCCACTTTACTGAAAGCGATTACCCGGATCATTTCCCATCAAACCGGGAACGTGGTGTTGGATGGTGAAAATATTTCAAAAGGTGATACGAAGGAATTGGCTAAAAAGATGGCGATTCTTCCTCAGACACCAGAAAGTGCAAGTGGACTCTCGGTTGGTGAATTGGTGTCTTACGGACGTTTCCCCCACCAAAAAGGAATGGGTCGGCTGAAGAAGAAAGATTATGATGTGATTAATTGGGCCCTTGAAGTAACAGGAACACTCCAATTTAAGTACAGAGAAGTCGATGCATTATCAGGTGGTCAACGACAACGGGTATGGATCGCCATGGCGCTTGCCCAGGAAACGGACATCATCTTCCTCGATGAACCTACTACATACTTAGACATGGCCCACCAGCTTGAAGTCCTTGAGCTGTTACAAAAGCTCAATCAGGAACAGGAACGCACCATTGTGATGGTCTTGCACGATTTAAACCAGGCAGCCCGTTTTGCCGATTATATCGTAGCCTTAAAAGAAGGTGAGATTGTTAAATCGGGAAGTTGCGAAGAAGTCATCACACACGACGTATTGAAAAAGGTTTTTCAGATTGATGCCGAAATCGGGAGAGATCCTAGAACAAATAAACCAATGTGTATCACATATAACTTACTCAAAGGAGAAGATCAACATGAAAAAATGGGTCATTCCATTCACTCTGCTGTTAGTGTTACTGGTTAGCGCCTGCAGCAACGGTTCATCAAAAGAAGAAGGTTCAGATGCAAAGGAAAAGGAAAGTAAATCAGATACCATCACATATCAGTCAGAAAATGGTCCCGTTGAAGTGCCGGCAGATCCACAGCGTGTCGTCGTTCTATCTTCATTTGCAGGAAATGTAATGGCACTTGATGTGGATCTCGTTGGTGTAGATTCCTGGTCCAAAATGAATCCTCGTTGGGAAAAAAAGCTCGAAGGTGTTGAAGAAGTTACCGACGAAAATCTTGAGAAGATTATTGAACTTGATCCGGATCTGATCATCGGTTTATCCAATATTAAAAATGTGGATAAATTAAATGAAATCGCTCCTACTGTTACATACACTTACGGAAAAGTAGACTATTTAACTCAGCACATTGAAATTGGAAAACTATTAAACAAAGAAAAAGAAGCTCAGCAATGGGTCGATGACTTTAAAGAGCGCGCACAAACTGCCGGTGAGGATATCAAAGCAAAAATCGGCGAAGATGCAACCGTTTCCGTCATTGAAAGCTTCAATAAGCAATTATACGTATACGGGAACAATTGGGGTCGCGGGACAGAGATCCTTTATCAGGAAATGGATTTGAAGATGCCTGAAAAAGTAAAAGAACAAGCGTTGGAACCTGGGTACTTTGCCCTTTCCACTGAGGTGATGCCTGAGTTTGCGGGAGATTATCTGATTATAAGTAAGGACCCTAAAGCAGATAACTCGTTTATGGAAACCGAAACATACAAGAACATTCCTGCAGTGAAGAACAACCAGGTATTTGAAGTGAATATGATGGAATTTTACTTTAATGATCCTCTTACTCTGGATTATCAGCTGGATTTCTTCAAAGAGAAATTTCTAGGCAATTAAGTGGTATTGGGGAATTCTTATGATGAGAATTCCCCATTTTCTATACTCTAAAAAGAAAAGATGATTGATGATGACCATTCAAAATCAACAAATTCCTTTTATTTATAAATTGATCGGTGCGACCCTTCTTTTTGTAGCTGCCTTTTTGGTATCTGTTACTTTTGGAGCTGCCGAGACAACGGTGAAGGATGTCTTTCATGCCCTCACGTTCTCGGCTGAGGGAGACAAGATCACTATTCTCCAGGAGATCCGCTTCCCCCGGGAAGTGGCCGCCATCGTGGTCGGGGCATCCCTTGCCGTATCAGGTGCCATCATGCAGGGCATGACACGTAATCCCCTGGCAGATCCCGGTTTACTTGGCCTGACAGCCGGAGCGAATGCTTCCCTGGCAATCGCTCTCGCATTCATCCCTTCCATCAGCTATTACGGGATCATGATTGCCTGCTTTATTGGTTCTGCAGCCGGTGCCCTAATGGTGTTCGGGATCAGCTCCATGAAAAGAGGAGGCTTTTCCCCTTTTAGAATCGTACTGGCGGGTGCTGCCGTATCTGCCTTTTTATTTGCCATAGCTGAAGGAGTCGGCTTGTTTTTCAAGTTGTCGAAAGATGTTTCCATGTGGACGGCAGGTGGAATGATCGGTACTACCTGGTCTCAGCTTCAGGTGATCGTTCCATTTATTGTGATCGGTATTCTCGTAGCTTTATTTTTCTCCAGACAACTGACGATCTTGAGCTTGAATGAAGAGGTGGCGGTTGGGCTGGGACAGCGTACGGTCTTTGTCAAAGGTGTTCTATTCATCGTGATCGTCCTTCTCGCAGGGGCTGCCGTTGCACTTGTAGGGAATATGGTATTCATTGGGTTGATGATTCCCCATATGGTCCGTGCAGTCGTTGGAACAGATTATCGTTTCATCATTCCCATCTCCTCCCTGTTTGGCGCATCATTCATGCTTCTTGCCGACACACTTGGACGTACGATCAACTCGCCATTTGAAACACCTGTGGCCGCGATCGTTGCGATGATGGGGCTTCCCTTCTTCCTGTTCATCGTTCATAAAGGAGGGAAAGGCTTCTCATGATACATCCGGACTTGATCAAAAAACAGCGCATGCTCCTTATCGCTCTACTCATACTTATCGGGGCAACCGCCTTTGTCAGCATTGGAATGGGCTATTCTTCTGTATCATATAACAGGCTCGTCCCCACTTTGTTGGGGGAAGGATCATTTAAAGAAGAGTTCATCCTCTTTTCCATCCGCTTGCCGAGGATCATCATCACCATTCTTGCAGGAATGGCCCTTGCCTTATCCGGTTCCATCCTTCAGGGGGTGACCCGGAACGACCTGGCTGACCCCGGGATCATCGGGATCAACTCGGGGGCAGGTGTAGCGATTGCCATCTTCTTTTTGTTCTTCCCTATGAATGCGGGTTCCTTTGCTTATATGCTTCCGATTGTGGCATTCGCTGGGGCACTCCTTACAGCCTGCTTGATTTACATATTTTCTTACAGCAGGCGGAATGGAATCCAGCCAGTACGCCTTGTCCTGGTGGGAGTCGGATTCTCCATGGCCTTATCAGGGCTGATGATCATCCTGATATCCAGTGCGGAAAGGGCAAAGGTTGACTTTATTGCCAAGTGGCTCGCGGGTAATATATGGGGGACCGATTGGCCGTTTATCTGGGCCATCCTTCCATGGTTGGTCATTTTGATTCCTTTTGCTCTGTATAAATCCCAAATGCTTAATCTACTGGGATTGAGTGAACCTGTTTCCATAGGAGTAGGGGTCTCCATAAACCGTGAGCGCTTCATGATGCTGATGGTAGCCGTCGCCTTAGCCGCATCGGCCGTCTCCGTCACTGGCGGGATCGCCTTTATCGGCCTGATGGCCCCACATATGGCGAAGGCCCTGGTCGGACCACGCAGCCAAATGTTCATGCCCATCGCCATCCTACTCGGGGGCTGGCTCCTGCTCCTCGCAGACACCATAGGCCGGAACATCCTCCAACCCGACGGAATCCCTGCCGGCATCATGATCGCCCTCATCGGCGCCCCCTACTTCATGTACCTGCTACTAAGGAAGTAGGCTTGAGGGACGGACCTCTAATTTAACGAAGGATTGCTATAATGACGGGATATGTGGCTTGATTTAGTAGGTCCGTCCCTCAAAAAAATGCTGATCTCCACCTGTAGGTGGGGATCAGCATTTTTTCTTTCTTATAGGATATGAGTGGCAATTAATCGGTCTAGTTTACGGATGTCCACTTTTTTATTCAGGCTTAGTTTCATCTTTCCGACTTTTGTCCAAAGTTCGAGTTCGGCGTCGATGTCTAGTGCTCCCCCGTTTTCGCTGGAATAGAGAATGATTGATTTGAATGGAATCGTATATACTTCGATTTTTTCTCCCGTAATACCCTGGCGGTCTGCAATCATGATTCTTTTATTCGTGACAACCGCTACATCCCTGACCGTTTTATATGCGACTTCCACTCTTTCTCCTTCAATCAGCATCGTATATAACTCCTGGGGTACTTCCACTTCCTCGAAAAATGTGAACCTCATCGTTTTCTTTACTTCCACCATATTTACGCCTCCCTGGTAAACTTACATCTTACATTCTAGTATAGCAGAAGCGTTATCCATTTTTAGGTAATAGACATTTCATCTTTTTAGGATTCCGACTGATCCCATCCTTGCTATCTCACCGTCGGACTGACGTCAGCGCTTCTATATTCCTCCTCAACTTCGACTGCCACGGGCTTCTTACTCCAAAACGTAGCGAGGATTGGACCTGAAATATTATGCCATACAGCTGCAATGACGCTCGGCAGGGCCGCAAGTGGACCGAAATGGGCACTGGCAAGAGCAACACCCAGCCCGGAGTTCTGCATTCCCACTTCAATGGAGATGGCCCTTCTTGTTCCCTCATCCAACTTCAGGAGGACACCTGTTCCATAGCCGAGACCGAGCCCAAATAGATTATGCAGTATGACCGCCGTGAAAATGATAGCGCCGGAAGCAGCAATATTTTCAACATTTGCCGAAACGACGGCTGAAACGATGATGATGATTGCCAGTACTGAAATGAGCGGAATGACATTCAAACTTTTTTCCACAACACCCGGGAATAATTTACGGATCACGAGCCCCACTGTGATCGGAAGGATGATCACCTGAACGATTGAAAGGAACATGGCGACGGGATTGACCGGCAGCCACTGCCCCGCCAGCCCCAGAAGGATCAGTGGAGTAGCAATAGGTGCAAGGATCGTCGACAGTGACGTCATGGCAACGGATAATGCCAGATTGCCTTTTGCCAGATATACCATGACGTTCGATGCCGTCCCACCTGGAACAGACCCCAATAATACCAAACCGGCAGCCAGTTCAGCCGGCAGGCCAAGTATGTAAGCAATCAAAAAGGCACCAAGAGGCATAATGAGAAACTGTGCCAGAACCCCCGTGATGACAGGAAGTGGCTTTTTCAGTACCAGTTGAAAATCAACGGGCTTCAAGGTTAGACCCATCCCAAACATCACGACTCCTAATAGAATCGTAATATAGGCACCCAATGGCAGAAATGGTGCAGGAACAAAGTAAGCGACAGCCGCTACGAGGATGACCCAGACGGCAAAGTACTTCCCTGCCAGATTGCTGATGGTTTCAAGTAGTTTCATTTTTTGTCCTCCTCCTTTTTATGTACAAGTTTATGAGGGTTGAAGATTTCAAGTGGATCAAGTGCATGTTTGATTTTCTCCATTACCCTTAAAGCTCCACCGTGCTCCCGCTCCTGATACTTCATCTTCCCGACTCCTACTCCATGTTCTCCCGTGCATGTGCCGTTCCGTTCAAGGGCGTATTCAACAATCAGTTCATTATATATACCGGCCCTTTTCACCTCGCCGGGATCATTCAAGTCAATCATAAGTGAGGTATGATAATTCCCATCTCCGACGTGTCCCAGAATCCCTCCGATTAGCTCTAATTCCTCCAGTTTCTTTCTTGCGTACTGAATGGCTCCTGATAATTCCGAAATGGGCAAGCAAACATCCGTCACCATGAGTTTCCTTCCCGGATGCCCATGCACATAAGCATAGGCAAGGTTATGCCTTGCTTCCCACAGTTTATTGCGGGCTGCGGTGTCCTCTTCAAAGACAATGTCTTCACATTGATGATCTTTTACGATTTCTTTCGTGAATTCCACATCTTGATTCAGACCCGCCTCATTTCCATGAAACTCAAGGAAAAGGGTAGGTTTTTCTTTATAATCCGTGTCACTGAATCGGTTCACTTGTACCATGGAGGGTTCATCCACGAGTTCACACCTGGCAATCGGAATCCCCGCCTGTAATATGGAGACGACCGCTTCCACCGCATCATTCACAGTATGGAATGATGCCCGTGCCGCCACGATATGTTCAGGGATCCCATATACGCGGAGGGTCACTTCCGTAATACATCCGAGCGTCCCCTCAGACCCTACGAATAAACTATTTAAGTGGTAACCGGAGGAGGATTTCTGCGCCATGTTCCCAGTATGGATCACTTCCCCGGCGGGAAGCACCACTTCGAGATCACGCACCTGATCACGCATCACACCATATTTAACCGAAGTCGTACCACTTGCATTGGTTGCAGCCATACCGCCGAGTGTCGCATCCGCTCCAGGATCCACTGAGAAAAAGAGGCCATATTTCTTTAATTCTTTATTCAGCTGAGTGCGCGTCACCCCGGGTTGAACCTTTACGAGGAAATCCTTCTCCCTCACCTCAAGGATTTTATTCATCTGGGAAAAGTCGATCGTGATCCCTTTATCATAAGGAATCACATGTCCCTCGAGACTTGTACCAAGCCCGAAAGGAATGATGGGTATAGTATGAGTCGAAGCGACTTTCACAATCGCACTCACTTCCTCACTGCTCCTCGGGAACACCACCACATCCGGCGGGCTTGGAGAATGGTAGGATTCATCCTTGCCGTGCTGATCCAAAACCGTTTCATTCACCGTCACCTGGCCATTGCCTACAACCTCCCTTAACTCGTCCAACAAACGACTAACCTTCACACTCATACGACACTCTCCCCTTCAAAAAAATGTATAATGTATCGAATTATACCCAATAATCAGAATATTTCAATAGTAAATTGGGATTCTTTTGATGTAACTATTTGGGTTGTCATTTGAGGGACGGACCTCTAAAACGGGCATTTTTAGACGTGAATCCTCATCATACCGGGATTCAGATAAGGTCCGTCCCTCAAAAAAAGTGGTATCGGCGCATGGCCGATACCACTGGTTTCTAGGTTATGTTATTGTGAGCTTTTTGTTTAGCAGGGTAAATGTTGCTTGGAGTTTTTCTTTTGGGATGGTTTGGTATTGGTCTCCTATGCTTACTTCATAGGCACATTCGTTTTCAGTGATTTCTTTCACGTATCCGGTTAAACCGACACCGGTTTCTTCGTACACGTCGATCAGGATGGATTCGATTTGTTTTTGAGGATAGTGAAAGATAACGTGAAACATGTTTGAAACAGGCTTTAGCGGCAAGGTGGAAATCCCCTCACAGTCATTGAAGTGGGCAGCCAGTTCCTTCGCATCTTCATAATACTGATCCATTTTCCCGACACGCTGATCGAAATAGTAGTCTGCACTGATAATGTAAGGGTACAGACTGTTCAAATCACCGCCGTGCCGACGCTTCCATACTTTGGAATCTTCCGTGAATGCCTCGCTTCCCGCCAGGATTGCCCCCGCTATCCCGCCGAACCCCTTATAAAATGAAATATAGACACTATCAAACAAATCACATATTTCTGAGGCCGTCTTTCCGTAATGAGGGAGCACCTCAAAGAGCCTGGCTCCATCCAAATGAAGCTTGATCCCTTTCTCACGGCAGAATCGTGAGATGGCTTCAAGGGTTTGATACTCCGGCAGCTGCCCTCCAATTTCCCGTTGTGGCAGTTCCAATAATAAGCATGCAATATCCTCATCCAGACCGGTAACGTCCTCAAGGTCAATCACACGTTCCTTATCTGCCAATAAAATGGGTTCAATCCCATGTAATTTCTTCAATCCATCCTCTTCATGTATTTCCAGGTGGCATAAAGGATGATATGCTACTTTCGGAACCTCTTTTTCGTCACACCAAATACGGAGGGCGATCTGTTGGGCCATCGTTCCACTCGGAAAGAACACTGCACGTTCTTTCCCAAGCTGATCCGCCATCTTCTCCTGAAAATCTTCTATTATCTTACCGGATCCATAAATATCGCTTTCCAAATCACCATCCAGCCTATCTAGTGCCTCTTTCATAACATCAAGATTCCTTTTTCCATGCCCTGGTACAGAATATGGAGCACTTCTATACGCCTCAAATAACCTTTTTTCTCCCATCACCATTCACCCCTTCTATGATTTCATCGCCTCTGCAATGAACCCCTTGATCCGCTTTTTGTATTCCTCTTCTTGCACTGTGAAGCCTTCCGTGTGACCTGCACCGGGAACGATCCATAATTCCTTCACACCGCCTGCTGCCTTATACAAGCGATTGGCCATCTCTGTCGGGACGAGCTCATCCTTATCACCGTGAATGATGAAGAGCGGCAAGCGGTTCTTCTTCACCTGCTCCAGTGCAGATGCTTCTTTAAATGAATAACCTGCCCTCACCTTGGTCACCACACCCGTGATATCCATAATCGGAAACGCAGGCAGGCGATAAAGGTATTTCAACTGATGGGCAAGCTCCTCGTCGACAGAGGTATATCCACTATCCGCAATGATTCCCTTTACTTCTTCCGGAAGCTCCTCCCCGCTCGTCATCAACACGGTTGCGGCTCCCATGGAAAAACCATGGAGGAAGATGGTGTCCTGTCCTTTTTCATCAACCAGGAATCCAATCCACTTTTTCACATCCAGCCGGTCGTCCCAGCCATAGCCGATATAATCCCCTTCACTCTTACCATGTCCACGGGCATCGGGTTTAAGAATATTGTATCCCTCTTCATAATAGAATCTAGTAATTTCAGGCATCTGCTCGCTGTTTCCCTTATACCCATGGGCAAGGATCACCGTCTTCCCGTTCGGTGACTCGTTCTCGAGGTATTGGGCTCTGAGGGTCAATCCATCATCCGACTTCACCTCCACCTCCTGAAAATCCCGTTTACTTGTCCAGTTTTGCAACTCTTCTAATTTCTCCTGTTCCTCCTCCAAAGCGCTGACCGCTTCCACCGCTTCTTCTGTGCCTCCGTATAGTTCAACCGCTTCATTGCTGCGGTTAATGGCCACATCATAAAAGTAGTTTCCGGCAACGATCAAACCAAGGAGGGACAACACCAGCAAACTGCTCACAATCCACACAATTTTCTTCTTCATGGCATGGTCTCCTTCGTACAGATAAGTTACTTATATTTTACCGTAATAAGTTATCAGATTCATAGAAAAAGACACGTCCAATTGCATCGTTTACCACAATGAAAAACGCTCAGGCATCCCTGAGCGCTTTAACACGATTTAAACCGTTATACTACTACTCTCTTTCCATCTATTAACTTGCGCTCTTTTAATGAAATCTTCACGTCCTCCATATATCCTGATGACATCCCGTATTTCCTCAGGCAGATATTTTTCATTCCGGGCATGACCAAGTGAATCATATCCAGAACCCCTCTGTAAATAATCGGAGGAGGCAACAGAATACCATTTCTCATCCTCTAACGGCTCGCTTCCTATTAGAATGCTAAAGATCTCTTGCCCATTGTGACTAATTTCAGCACCGGAAACATGCAGCCTCCCGACGAACTTACCCCTGAATCCCGGTCCTTTTCCATCTGCCAGACAAATCTCCACATCCAGGGACTCTTCGATTGCTTTCCTTATATGCTTCCCCTGTATGTCAAAAGAAGTCGGGTTCAGTGGGGATGGGCAGATTTCTATGAGCTTTTTATGACTGATCATTTGAAAGGCCCCGGCGTTCACGACTCCACTGTTGATCATACCGAGATCACATTTCAACATGTCCTGCAAACCATCAGCAATCAAATTGGTCATCGGATTCTCTTCCAGCACATCATGCCAAAGGGATTGATCTATTGTATAAAGAGGTTTGCTCAACACCTCGATCGCAATCTCTTTGTTTTTCTTAAGAATGGCTTTGACTTCACGATCCACAGGGGACGAATCAGTCGCTAACGTTTCTCCCCGTATCAGTTCCACCCCATCACTTGTCACGTCCAATTCGAGCACTCCGATGTATTCCCCGTAGCAGCCAGCGCTGTTCATCACAGTCCCACTGACAACCTTTGCCTCTGTAAAGAGTTGATGATCATGTGCGGAAAGAATGATGTCCACATCTTCCAGTTCATTAGCCAGTTCCTCATCGGCCACTGTCCCTACATGATTGAGGAGGATACAAAGGTCGTATGCCCCCCGGTTGCGTTCCAGCTCCTCCCTGATGGCTTCTTTATAATCCGTTATATGTACACCAAGACCATCATTGAAACCCTGAAGATCAGGAGAGGAACCCGTGATGAGAATCCTGATACCATTCTTCTCAAGAATCACGCTTGACTTCACTCCGTTGACGCTCGCTTTGTCTTTTCTGTAAAGATTATTACTGATAAAAGGGATGGGACTGTTATCTGCCATATGTTCAAGGGTGTCGAAGCCGTTGAACATCTCGTTGTTCCCGATCGTCAACGTATCGTATCCGACAGATTGAAGAAGTTCAATCGCCGCCATCCCTTTCGTTCCCTGAAGTTCGATGCTCTTGAAATCAGCAAAATCCCCTCCATCGAGAACAATGGTAGACTCGTCCTTCAATTCCTTAATCAGAGATGCCGCTCTCCCAAATGCGTCAAAATGGCTGTGCATATCATTTGTATGTATGATTTTTAAATTCATCTTTACCTCCGCTACTTTTTTTATCAGAAAACTCTCTCTATTAATAGTATCGGAAATTAAGTTCGTGTAAAGGCTTTTTATGGAAAAAAATAGAGCTTACCTTCCACGTAATGGGAGTTAAGCTCTAGATCAAGATTCATCTATCAGTTCTGTATAAATGACTAAACGTTCTACGTAATTATGAATATCATGATCAAAATATCCTGTGCACGTAATCAGGTTCAGCATCCTTTTATCGCTTGGTCCGAAAATCTTCCTAAGTGGAGCGTCATCTTTTTCATAAGCGACTTTTTCCCTTACTTCGAATGTAAAAGTCTTTCCCTGTCCATCTTGCAGAACGACCTGATCTCCTGGTTCAAGTTTCTTCAGTTCAAAAAAAACGGCTGGTTTTTTCTCATCATCCACATGCCCCGCCAGAACCGCACTCCCCTTTTCACCCGGCTGAAAGCCCGGCTCGAACCAAGCAACATCCTTTCCGTTCTGGGGGAGTTCCATATTCCCCTTTGAATCAAGTCCGAACTGTTTGATCGGTGCCTCGATACCCAGTTTCGGAATGGATAGGAAGGCTGGTGTCAGTTTGTTCACTTCTTCTCCTTTCAGACTCTCAGGCATCACAGGCTCTACTGGCCGTTCAACGGTGGAAGATTGAACATTGCTTTCAGGAAGGGTTTGAGGCTCTTCGGCAGCACATGCTGCCAAAAGAGCCATCAAGGGAATAGAGTATAGAAGTCTTTTCATTACCTTTGTAGTTTTCTGCGAGTGACGAATAGCAGTGCCGCTCCACCAAATACAGCAGTTGCCAAGACGATTGGAAGAGTAGTAGACGACTGCTCAGCCGCTGCTCCACCCATACCCGTTTCAGGCATGCTTCCCGGCATCATCGTATAATCTTTAAGAACAAGCACTTCTAATTGATCCGCTGTATTAATGGCCAATACGCTGTATACAGTGTTTTCTTCAAGCATCGTACCGGACAGATCCAGCACTTGATCTCCTTCTGGTGTTCTGATCTCTAAATCATATGTTCCCGGATCCAATTCCTTGTAGTCCGTGATTGCCTTGAATTCAGCCCCGCTGAATAGCGCATCTCCACCTATAGGACCGACATCAACGGTTGGTGCATCTGGAGAAAGATGTCCCACGCGTACCTTTGTCATTCCTTCCATTACATCCATAGAGTCCTGTGCTACGACCAGTTCCAGGTTTTCAAGCGTATTGGCTGCCGCTACTGTGTAAGCCATTCCTGCTTCCACTGTTAAATCCTGAGAGATGACAGGATCTTCGCTGCCCATCGTGCCGGCAGCATAGATTTCGACTTTATGATCCCCGGCAGGAAGATTCATGTAATCCGTCGCTGCTTTAAATTCCGCTCCTTCCACCACTGCATTCCCATCCACATATACATCCACAGCAGGAGCATCAGGAGACGCATGGACAATACGGACCATCGCATCATTCTCAGCGGCGAAAGCACCCCCGGCCAGTGATAGCATAAGCATGACTGTTGCAAAAATCGAGAAAATCTTTTTCATTCTTTCCACTCCTTTTGATTTTTGTACAAGTTTTGTATGTAACTTGTACATTAAATGTATAATTAATAGAAATAGATTTCAAGATTTAACATGTCACAACAGCACATTCAACTCTTCACTCGAGATTATTCAAACAGTCGGACCTTTGGATCCTTATCACAACAGTGGACAAGCATCGCGTGAAGCTGCCCGCGATAATGATAAAGATGATCTGTGATTTTCACCAGCCATTCAAACCGGGTATATGTCACCTACCAATAGCAGTCGGCTTATACAAGGAGATTACCATTGACACATTCCAATCGATGCATATAAAATGTGAAATAATCATTTTTGAATAAATAAAATGTTCAACAAACTCGTATAATATTGGAAATATGGTCCAAAAGTTTCTACCAAACTACCGTAAATGGTTTGACTACGAGAGAAAAAGAGTGGCAGGAGTCCCTCCACTTCTCTCTATGTCAAACCCCGGGTGCATTCATTCCGGGGTTTTTTCTATTCGATAAGGAGAGGATCACATGAGTAAACAGAAAGAAACACTTAAAAAACGGATTGCAGCGGCTAATAAAGATATCCCTGCAGACATGGTCATAAAAAACGCGAAGATCATCGATGTCTTCAACCTGGAAATCACAGAAGGAGATGTGGCGATTTCAGATGGGATGTTCATAGGGATCGGACATTACGAAGGTAGACAAGTGATCGATGCGAAAGGCAAATACATTTGTCCGTCCTTTATCGATGCTCATGTTCATATCGAATCCTCCATGGTCACCCCTTCAGAATTCGCCAAAGTCGTTCTTCCACACGGTGTTACCACTGTCATCACGGATCCACATGAAATTGGCAATGTGTCAGGAAAAGAAGGACTAAGGTTTATGCTGGATGATTCTGAGCACATCCCCCTGGACGTGTTTACCATGCTCCCTTCCTGCGTCCCGGCCACCCCTTTTGAAAATTCAGGGGCGACACTGACTGCCAATGAGCTGGAACCCTTCTATCAGCATAAACGTGTCATCGGACTTGCTGAAGTGATGGACTATCCCTCCCTTCGAAAAGGGGAAGATTCCTTGTTGGATAAAATCACGGCTACAAACCCGTACACGCACAATATGGACGGACATCTGGCTGGCCTTGAAACGAACGCAATCAATGTATATAGAGCAGCCGGCATCCGGACCGATCATGAGTGCACCACCGTTCAGGAAGCAAAGGACCGCTTACAGAGAGGGATGTATGTGCTGATTCGGGAAGGAAGCGTTGCAAAGGACCTGCAATCCCTCATCTCTGTGGTGAATGAACGTAATGCACGCAGATGCCTTTTCTGTACAGACGACAAGCATCTCGATGATTTAATCGAAGAAGGAAGCATCGATCATAATGTTCGGCTCGCCATAAGCGTTGGTCTAGATCCCCTCATAGCGATTTCCATGGCCTCACTCAACGCTGCCGAATGCTACGGGCTTCATAAAAAAGGAGCGATCGCACCGGGCTATGAAGCAGATTTCATCTTGCTTGATAACCTTGAAGGAATAGGAATATCCAGCGTGTACAAGGGAGGGAAACCGGTAGCTGAAATGGGGAAGTATCTTGGAAACCATATTGCCAAAAAAAGCGCGGAATCATCACTGACTTCAACTGTTCATATTCCTGACCTCACGGATAAAGATCTGCAAATCAAGATCGGTGATACAAAAAAAGCTCATATCATCGAGATTAATCCCAATCAGCTCAGAACGAATAAAGTGATTGAATCGGTTCAGTCAGCAAACGGTGTCTTTATCCCTTCCATTTCAGATGACCAACTTAAGATGGTCGTGGTGGAAAGGCATCACCACACAGGAAATATAGGCTTAGGAATCGTAAAAGGTTTTAGCCTGAAGGAAGGAGCCATTGCCACGACCATTGCCCATGATTCACACAATATTGTGGCAGCGGGCACCAATGACGGGGATATCCTGAAAGCCGTAGAGGCACTGGGTGAAATGAAAGGCGGCCTTGTCATGGTGAAGGACGGAAAGGTCATCGCCTCCCTTCCATTAGCCATTGCCGGTTTAATGTCTGATGGTGGCTATAAAGAAGTTGCCGAGGGACTCATACAGTTGAAGGATGCATTTGTACAGCTGGGATTCACCGGGGACTTCAATCCATTCCTCACCCTTTCTTTCCTGACCCTGCCTGTGATTCCAGAACTGAAGCTGACCGATTTAGGATTGTTTGATGTCAGGGATTGCCGGCATATTGAGGTTGGGGTAAGGGATTGAGGTTTTAGGGAATGGGGTTAGCAGGTGAAGTTTGGGTGGTTTCAGCTGTTGATTTTCTTCATGATTTCAGCAGCTGATTTCCGCTGTTTTTTCAGCAGCTGAATACACCTTAAACAAGGTACAGAACAACCTTTTCCACACTGCACCGATTTCATAATTAAAGAAGAGATGCTTCCTCCCGGAAACATCTCTCTTTACTTATTTCCTATTTATTTCCCTTGCCGGCTTCCTCTAACTCTTTTTCCTCCACTTCATTGGAGGCTGCCACTTCCTTATCTGCAGATTCGGAAATAGCAGGCTGATAATGCACAGGCTGGGTTCTGTTGGCATAAGACTTCAGTAGCTCGCCTACATCAATGCCTGTCATTTCACGGAGTGGTTCCTGCATGTCAAGCATCGTTCTCGTGATGCTCTTACCAAAGGATGGAACCCCTTGACCATTGCCTGAATCGATGATCTTGACCGAATCGATATTGTTCAGAGGCTGAGCGATCTTCTCTGCAAATATCGGAAGCATTTCAATGAGTTTCTCGGTGATGATGACATCTCCGTGTTTCTCCATGGCTTCTGCAAGAAGTTTACGGGATTCAGCTTCGGCTTTACCACGTTCACGGATGACATCTGCTTCTGCAGACCCTTCTTCCCTGCGGATCTTGGCTTTCGCTTCCCCGTCGATTTCCGATTTCCGTGCTTCGGCTTCTGCTTTACGAGTTGTTTCGTAATAATCTGCATCGGCTTTTGTTTTACGGACCTTGGATTCTTCCGCTTCGAGTTTAACCGCACGTTCACGTTCAAGGAATTGAAGGGTCAGCTCTTCTTCTTTTACTTCCTTGGCCAGTTTGGCTTTTTCAAGCTCGTATGACTGCTCGGATTTCGCTCTTGCACGCTCTGTTTCTTCTTTGAATGCAGCATCTTTGATGTCTTTTTCTTTCTTCGATTGAGCAATCGTAATTTGACGCTTGTACTCTTCTTCTTTCGCTTCCTGGTCGGTCTGTGCACGGTGAATGCGTGTTTCACGCTCTGTGTTCGCTTCTGCGATTTCCGCTTGCTTACGCACCTCTGCGATACGAGGACGACCAAGGTTTTTCAAATATCCGTTTTCTTCATCGGCATCCCGTATGTCCGTCAATCCGAGTGACGTGATTTTAAAGCCCATCAGATCAAGCTGTTTCTGGGCGATTTCCGATACATCGGCGTTGAATTTTTCACGGTTGCTGTTAATGTCTTCAACGGTCATTTTTGAAAGGATGGCACGAAGATTACTACCCAATACTTCGATGATTTCATCTTCAATTTCCTTTTGATCCTTCCCGAGGAACTGCTCGGCATAGTTGGCGATCCCGTTCAGGGTGTCGGCCACTTTCACCATGGCCACTGCATCGGCGACAATCGGAACTCCTCCGTTTGTATACACTCGTGGAGTGGAAAGCTTCAATTGGAAAGATGTAAGGTTAACAGGCGTGCTTGTTTGGAAACGTCTTAATCTGTATCCTCCACCACGGATGATTTTCATGGAACGGCCTTCCTGGTCGGTGAAAATATTCGATTCCTTTTCAGGATCCCCCAGTTTTGGTCCGGTAATGATCAATGCCTGATTGGATCTTGCGGTACGATAACGAAACCTCATCCAGAAATAATATGCGATCCCTACAATTGCCGCAATGACCAGTACAGGAATCAAGAAAACGAAAAATCCAATAACACTCAATGATCCTAGCATTCTGACAACCCCTCTCGACATTTTGTTTAAACCAGCATGCTGTCTGATTTAATTTTTAAATAAAAGTGCTAGCTACACTACTATATACGGATGCCAGAATGAAAAAGTTTCAAAAAATTAGGCTATTCTCCTATTTTTATATAAAGGCTGTTTTCATATACCTTGTTGCTTTTGGATGTAGCGAGTGGCGGTTGATTTCCGCTACAGGTGCTCGCTTTCCGCTCCAATCAACTGACGAAAAGTTTGACTATCACATAGGAAATGTGGAGACTTCTTATGCCACTGCTTTTTCACTCTTTGCTGTGATTGATTTTATTTTAAAGTCCTTTACTTTTTTTAAACTGATGGACACAAACCATTTTGCTCTGTCAACCACTTACTACTCTAGAGGGTGAAGGGAACTGCGTAGACTCCTACGGAAAACGGGCGTGCCGAGACCCCGGAAGCGGTTTTTGCTGAGGAGGCTCGGCCGAACGTCCGTGGAAAGAGGGACTGTTCCCTTCACCCTCCTGCACCACACCCTGAATGACAGAGCATTCGCAAATCTTAGTTTGTATATAAACTTTGCGAAAACAGCTTATATAAAAAAGCCTGAACCTGTAAAAGTTCAAGCTTTCATCCTATAAAAACCAGCCATGTAATGCACCAAGCAAAGTAAAAATGATGAGATGATCACCAATGGCAATCAGGAACATCCTTTTGGTCATGAGTCCAAAAAGTGCATTTTTTAAATAAACAATGGAAACCAATATCCCAACGATTCCTCCTACCAACGCTCCTGAAGCTAAACCACTGGATTCCGTCCCTTGAACGAGAACTCCTACCAGGGCAGAACTAATGAATGCCACCAGGACAGCCACCACATATTTCACCGGGCCTGCTCCATCCTGATCTTTCTTCCCAAGAAGGATTGAATAAAAAATCCCGCCGTATATCATATACAACACGGCCCCCGCTAAAAACGCGAACATATTCAAATCTGCTGTCATCCCTATTCCTCCATTAATTCGGTTCAATGGCCAGTGCGATCGCCTTTATACCACATCTTATCTCAAGCGACCCTGGTATACCCTTTACCTCAACAAGTTCAACCGGATTCCCCAAATACCTAAAGCCGCTTTGTGGCAGCCAATAACTATAAAGCTCCGAGTAACATTCAATCAGCATGCCCCTTTCCTCATAATCGACTGGCTCAGGAAACTCATATATCACATGCTTCCCTCCGGAGAAATGATTGGTGTCCTCCCCGGGGATACTGCGCCCCTTAACGCCCAACCGGCATTCATACCTGTTTTTTTCAGCAGGGGTGATGTACGGGTTACTCTTAGGTACACCGAATAACAACGGGCTGTCCTCCAATAGATCCCTTGCATTCCCCCAATGATAAAGATCCCGCCACACTGCAGGAATCCCTTTGACGTAGGATCCTGTATGGTATCGGTTGACAGTGGAGCATCCTGGTAAATGTGCGACTTTCACTTTGGAAAGGTCCAGCCATTTAAACTCATTATAAGTCTCTCTATCCCGGGATGCTTTCGGATTTGTGCTGGAAAGTTTAGATTTCTTGCTATTAATATATTCCCTTGGAAATCGTTCTAAATAAGCACCTTCCCTCCAGCTTTTCGGATTGGTGTTGAAATAGGTATTGAACGAATAGGTGAAATAAGATAAAGAAGAAAATCCACATTTCAAGGCAACTTCAGTCACAGGAACCCTTGGCTCATAAATCAGCATATGTGCGGCATTTTCCAATCGAATCCTTTTCACATAACCTGCAGGGGTCTCACCTATGAACCCTTTAAACAATCGTTGGAAGTGATAAGGTGAATAGGTAGAGACTTTGGCGAGATGCTCTAAAGATAAGTCTTCTGTAAGATGTTGATCTATGTATTGAATTACTCTATGAATCTGCGTCTGTTGATCACTATATGTCATTTCGATTCCTCACATGCATTCAATGAATCTCCCTATTTCCATCGTTCAAGCTTGTGGATATTCCTCACAAACATACCTGATAAAAATGCCGGGACCCCCATTTCAATGCATTTGTTTTTCACAAAAAGCTTCATTTCGTCCATCGTAATATCCTTTTGAGTGAATTCTCCTTGCTGGTAACAGTGCTTACAATACATGACACTTTCCTCTGAATTTTTTTCCGTCCCCCGATCTTCTGCCTTCTTCAGCGGCATGGCACAACTTTGACATTTATTGAATTTCTTCACAATATCCCATCCCCTTTTCTTCATTTTACCATAGAGGGTGCTCATTCTATGAAAGTCTATGATAAAATAAAACCGTTCACAATTTAATCATTGCTCATTGGTGAAAATGATATGTTCATTTTCTTTAAAGGGAAGTTGGTGAAAATCCAACGCGGTCCCGCCACTGTAAGGCTGAGATTCCATATGGATCCACTGTTTCGCATCGAAATGGGAAGGAATATGGAATCGGAGACGCTGAGCCAGGAGACCTGCCAAGCTGAGAAGAACACGAAAGTTCCTACGGGAGATAGGAGGGTGTTGCGCATATGAAACGTCATACAGGGAACCAAGGGATCCCGGACGCTCGTTTGGAGTAACTGCATCTTCTTTTCACAAAGGAAGATGTTTTTTTGTTTCGCCATTATACAATCAGGGAGATGACAAGAATGGAACAAGCTTATTCTGTTGAGCGTTCACGAACCGTACAAACCAGATTGGTACTGCCACCGGATACCAATCATATGCAAACAATCTTCGGGGGAAAGGTATTGGCATTTATCGATGAAATTGCTGCGCTGTCAGCGATGAAGCATTCGAGCTCTGTGGTAGTCACGGCTTCGATCGATTCGGTCGATTTTCTGTCATCCGCAACTGTCGGAGACGCACTCAGCCTCGAGTCGATTGTAACTTCCACGGGAAGGACTTCAATGGAGGTGTACGTAAAAGTTTTCTCTTCGAATCTATTGACAGGTATCAAAACCTTGACGACGGAATCATTCCTTACCATGGTTGCGGTGGATGAAAACGGTAAGCCGAAACCGGTGCCGAAAGTGATCCCGGAAACAGAAGAGGAGAAGAGATTGTTCAACTCAGCTGTTCTGAGGAAGGAACATCGGAAGAACCGGGCATTGATAAAATAAGTTTTTGGGTATGGACAGCACGCTGTTCATACCCTTTTTTAACACTAAATATTGTCTTACCAGTAAAAGAACACCGAGCAGATGATGACGGCGATCCATGCTGTGGATGACCAAATTCCCGCCCGCATTAAATCCTTGTCGGTAAAATAACCGTACGAGTAGCTGATCAGATGAACCGGGGACTGGGTGACGAGGAAAAATCCCGGGACGCATGCCAGGAACACCGGCATGGCAATTTGCATGGGTGATAAACCCGGGATTGTGTGCCCGATCGTGATGCTGAGAGGGAGCATGATGGTCAAAAACCCCAGGATATTGACGAATACGATCCGAATAATACTCGTACATAAGATGAGGAGCAGGATGATCACCCAGGATTGGTGGCCAGTAAGTATAGAATTCAACCCTTCTGCCATCCATTCAATCGTCCCTGTCTCGACCAGCATCCCCGATACCATCAGAGTGGAGGCAAAAAAGAGCATCAGATCCCAATCAATCGATTCCCGCGCTTCTTCCCACTTCCATACTCCTGCAAAAGGAATGACGGTCATACATGCGCCCAGAAGGCCAACTTGAGGAATGGAATATCCATGTAGAGGCTGTGCAATCCACAGGATCAACGTTCCCCCGATGATACACATGATTTTCTTTTCATTGATGCCGACCGGCCCAAGCTCACTGATTCTTTTTTCGATCAATGCCAATAACAGCTTTCGGTCAATCTTCTCAGGGGGAAAGATCATTAAGAATATCCCCCACAATATCACGATAAAAAGCAGCACCGGTATTCCAAAAATCAGAAACCATCTTATATAATTCAGATCGCCCGAAACGTCGCTAAGGATTCCGAAAGCGTAGATAGTGGAACTGGCCCCAGTCGCGACAAACGATCCTGAAATGGCAGCCAGATAGGCAACCCCTATAAATAGTGACTTGCCCAGATAATGGACATCCGCTATTTTCCGCAGACTTTTCATCAGGCTGTCGAGTACCGATGATAACAGGCTGCCCTTCCCTACATTCGACGGTATCAGGACAGACAGGACAGTCATGAGCAGAAACGAAATGAAAATCAACGCTTTCCCCGACCCTCCAGACAGCTTTAACATATAGAGCGATACCCTGCTAGCCAGACCGGTTTTGATGAATGCAGTTGAGATAATGAATGTGGAAAACAAGAGCCAAACAATACCCGAACTAAAATAACTCAAAGTCTGTTCATAACTGAAAAAATGAAACGATATCAGCAATATAAGCAGCAGCGAACTGAACGCAAGAGGAAATATTTTGCCGATCCACAGGATTTGTATGATGCTGAGTGCAGCGATAGCCTTCCATGTTTCATCCCACTCAAAAAATGGTAGAAAGAAAAAGGCATATAATAGAAACGTGATAACCAGTAACAGTTGTTTTTTCATGACGATTACTCCCATCTTTCAATCAAAGGAAAAAGCCACCGGCGATGGGGTGACTTTTCCTTTTCTTCAATAACTGTCAGTGAATGATCGTTGAATCCTGTTTATTGCAGAGGGCATACCGGGCAGCTGAAGAACCGGCTGTTTTCCCATATACAGCCCCGGACATCAATCCCGACCCTCCAGGATAATTGTGATAAAAAATGCCGCCGACCATTTCTCCAGCAGCGAACAGGCCGGATAGTGGTTGATCATCTTTTTTTAACACCTCACCTGAAGGATTGACCCGGAGTCCCCCAAATGAAAACGTAATACCGCACGTAACCGGAAATGCATAGAATGGCCCCTTTTCGATCCTCAATGCCCAGTTCGTCTTTTCTGGTGTAAGCCCTGCTGTTTTCTTGCCGTCTTTTTCCGTAGGATGGTATTCCCCGTCTTGAACGGCTGCATTATATTCCTCAATCGTATGCAGGAATTGCTTCTTGTTAATGGAAAGCTGATTAACAAGCTCCTCCAGGGTTTCACCCTTATAACAGGTCGCTTCTTCAAGATCATATTCCTTCCTCAGCAGCGGCCGGACTTGGGAGTCGTAAACCTGATAGGCGACATGACCAGGCTGTTTCAGGATTTCCCTCCCGTACTTTGCGTACGTATAATTCCGGAAATCCGCACCTTCGTCTACAAATCGTTTTCCATCGTTATTCAGCATGATGCTGAGAGGGTAGGAATGTTTCTTGAAGATGTCACCGGGTTTTTTAAAGTCACCGACTTTCGGTGCATGATAATCCGTGCCGATTGAATGACAGCCGGAGTATTCACCAAACTTCTGCGCTCCTGCCGCAACCGCCATTGTAATCCCGTCCCCTGTGTTATATTCGGTTCCGCGTACGATTGCCGCTTCCCATTCTTCCCCAATATGTTGTTTCCGAAGCTTTTTGTCTGCTTCAAAACTGCCGCAGGCAAGAATGACACCTGTGGATTCAACGTTGATCCGCTCCTCATCCTTCTGTACAACCACACCGCTTATCTTTCCGCCTTCTTTTATAAGCTCCACTGCCGCAGCCTCATACCAAATATCGATACCCATTTCCCCGGCACGAGAAAAAAGCTGCTTCATCAACCCGATGCCTTTGTTTTCCGTCTTGACCGGAAGACCTCCCCAGAAATGCCACTTGCCTTCCTTTTCATAAGATTGATTATCATAATTGAGTTCGAATTTCACACCATGCCCCTTCATCCACACGAGCGTTTCAAACGAGCGGTCCACCAGTTGTCTGGCAAGCTCCGGCTGACTCTCCCCTTCTGTTACACGCATGATATCATCATAATAGTCTTCCTCATTGTAGTCGGGCATAACGATTGAATCCGCTTCTTCATCAGAGAGATCCGTCACGACCTTCCGAATATCTGTGAGATCATGATAGGCCACCCTGATCGCTCCATCGGTAAAAAAAGAATTTCCACCTCTTTTATGTTCAGGACCTTTTTCAAGGACCAGTACTTCCGCACCTTCTTCACGGGCTGAAATGGCTGCACATAAGGCTGCATTCCCCGCTCCAACGACAACTACGTCGTATGAGTTCGTTTTTGACATCGATACTCCTCCTTATTACATGTCTTTTGAGATAGGGTCGATAGGATTCTTCCCTTTCTTTTGAAACGCTTTGATCAGCAATGGATAAAAGAGTGATAAAAGAGTCAATCCAGCCAATGCGATGGCAATCGGCGTATCAAAGAAGATACCGAGGCTGCCATTTGACGAAAGCACGGCCATCCTGAAGTTCTGCTCCATATCCGCTCCGACGATCAATGCCAGAACAAGCGGGGCAATTGGGAAATCCATGATCTTAAGGAATAACCCGAATATTCCGAAAATCAATAGAAGGAAGAAATCCACTGCACTGTAACTGAGCGTGTAGGTTCCGATAAATGCAAGTATCACAATGACCGGATACAACACTTTTGCAGGCGTATCCAGTATTTTCACTAACAGACCGACAAGCAAAATATTAATAATAACAAGGGCTATATTTCCGATGAACATACTATTGATCAGTGTCCAGACCGTATTGGGATCATTTTCGAATAAAAGCGGTCCAGGTTTCATGCCAAGCATGACGAGAGCTCCAAGCATGACAGCGGTTGTACCCGATCCGGGGATCCCCATCGTCAATAGCGGAATCATGGCACCTACTGAAGCAGCATTATTGGCAGATTCAGGAGCTGCAAGCCCTTCTACTGCACCCTTTCCGAACTCTTCAGGTTTTTTGGAGATCTGCTTTTCTGTCGAGTAACTGATCATGGATGCGATCGATCCCCCGGCTCCCGGAAGGACACCGATGACAAATCCCAGCGGACCGCTCCTGAGAATCGGCCACAATGAGCGTTTCCATTGCTTTTTCGTAAACCAGATCTTACCGACTTTCTTTTTCTCTTTTTTCTCCTGATCGATCGTCAAATAATTGTAAAGGACTTCCCCTACTGCATAAACGCCTATGATCACGATTAGAAAATCGATTCCTTCACTTAGATGGGAACTTCCAAAAGTGAAGCGATAGACTCCGCTCTGCGTATCAATGCCTACCGTACTGAGCATCAGCCCAAGAAACATGGCAATGAATCCCTTCACCATTTTCCCTACTGACAAGGCAACAATCGCCGAAAGAGTCAGCAACATTAATAAAAAGTATTCAGCAGGACCAAATTTCAATGCAAAGCTTGCAAGCGGCTCGGCAAGGAAGATAAACCCGATGACGGCCATCATTCCCCCTATGAAAGAGGCGACTGCCGAAATGGCCATGGCCTGTCCTGCCTGACCCTTCTGAGCCATTGGATACCCGTCGAATGTGGCGGCAATCGCAGAACCGTCACCCGGAGTATTTAATAGAATCGAACTCCTTGATCCCCCGTACATCGCCCCATAATAGATAGCAGCCATCAGGATGATGGCACTGACGGGCTCCATGCCGAATGTAATCGGGATCAACACGGCTACGGCTGTTGCCGGCCCCAGCCCGGGGAGCATCCCGACGATCGTTCCAAGGAATCCTCCGATGACAACCCACATAATATTGATTGGTTCCAACGCAGTTGTTAACCCCTGCATAAAATTGCTAAAATCCATCTAGTGCACCTCCTATGGAAGACTGACTCCTAATAAAATGCTGAATGCATACCATGATAGAAAAGAAAAGCTGACTGCCACTATCACATTCACAACATATTTCTTTCCATTGACCGTAAATAACAAAGCACCCAAAAACAAAATAGTAGAAAATAAGAACCCGATCCGTTCAAATATGAACGCATAAACAGCTCCGTATAAAACAGTCAGGGCAATTAATTTCGGCGTTCTCCCTTTCAGCAGAAGCTTGATATCTTCATTATGAACATGAAGGCTCTTCCACTCCTGAAATAAATAAACCGCGCTGAATATCAGCATGAAGACACTCAATCCGACAGGAAAATAGAGCGGCCCATTTGGGTTCCCGAGATTTGCCTTTGGCAAATTGATGGATGCTATTAAAAAAAAGAAGCTTAATAGAATTAAAAAAATCGGCATCCCGAGTTTGATTGCTCTCATATACGTCAACCTCCTCTAAGAGAGTAAGGCGGGAGACGCTCATCCGTATCCCACCCGTCACTTCCATTACTTTTTCAAACCGGAGCTTTCCACTAGATCGGAATATAATTTTTCCTGCTCTTTCATGAATTCCTTTGATTCTTTACTATCTTTATAAAAATCATCCCAGTCATTGTTTTCAAGCATCTTCTTCCATTCATCCGTTTTGACCATTTCGCCGATTTTTTCATCCCAATAGGCGATTTCTTCTTCTGTCATATCCCCAGGGCCCATGATTCCTCTCCAGTGAGGGAACACCATGTCCACTCCTTCTTCCGTCCAGGTTGGAACGTCATCCAGTCCTTCCAGCCTTTTTTCTGAAGAAACCACAAGAATCTTAAGCTTCCCAGCCAAATGCTGCTCTTTTACTTCTGAAAGGGAAGTCGTCACTGCATCTACATGTCCGCCGAGCAGTGCCGTCACGACGTCGCCGCCGCCTTCATAGACAAGAAAGTCGAGTTTAGTAGGATCGATCCCCTTCTCGCTTGCTGCCTGTACAATTGAAAGATGGTCATCGTTTCCGAGCCCTGGACCTACTCCGATTTTCAGCGACTTCGGATCTTTCTTCATCTGATCCAGCAGTTCAGAAGCGGTTTCATATTTTGAATCAACCGGTACCGCGAGTGCCTGCCATTCTGTTGCCAATGTTGCAATCGGAGTAAATTGTTCATATGATAGATCGCTTTGACCCAATAATTTATTTGTCAGTACCAGACTTGAATTGATTGCAAGGTGGTGGGAATCCTTCTTCTCGAGATATTTCCATCCCGCTTCACCGCCTCCGCCCGGTTTGTTGATGACATTGATGTTCTTATCCACAATGTCGTTATCACGCAAAACCTTCTGGACAGAACGTGCCGTTAAATCCCAGCCTCCACCCGGAGAAGCCGGTGCGATGATTTCAATATTCTTTGACGGAAATTCCTTGTCACCCGAAGCAGAGCTTGAACAGGCAGTCATCAAAGCCATTACACAAATGATCAGTACAAAGCCAAACTTTTTCATTATTTCTGCACCCCTTTTATCTTGTTTGTACTCACCGAAAACATCAACTGTCAAAAAGGTGAAATACGTTAAGTTAATCCTAGTCGGCAAACGAGTCTATGTAAACGTTTCCAAAATATTATGTTTTAAAAAACTTATGTGGATTTTGTTCATTTTGTTCACCGGTTTCTTTCCATTTAACTAAAGAAGTCTGCCGCATGGATTAAAGTGATCACTTTAATCCATGCGGCAGACACGATAGTCCCGGAATCTATTTCACTGCATTCTCACTGCCCATCCGGTATCTCCTTTCCGGACGTCCGACGATCCCATATACATGCTCCACCGTAGCATCTCTTACCCCGACCAGATATTCGAGATATCTCCGTGCCGTTGTCCGGGATGCCCCCATCTTTTCGCCGACTCTTTCCGAGGTGATGCCTTCTTTCTCCTCTTGCAAGATGGCTGTCACTTTATGAAGAGTCAAATAATCGATGCCCGGCGGAAGATCGTAGCTTTTTTCGGGGGCTTTCTTTCTTTCCTTCCCAAAGAATTGATCCAGCATCTGTTGATTGACCTCTTCAGCAGAATCAAGCAACACTTTTTTCTGGAGATAAGACGTGATGGCTTCTTGAAATTTCTCCAGTGTCACCGGTTTGATCAAATAATGTTCGACACCGTACCGGAGTGCCTTTTCTAAAAAAGCCTTATCTTTCGCAGCTGTGATCATGATGACATCAACGGAAGGATAATAAGAGCGGATTTTATGCAGTAATTCAGTACCAAGCTGGTCAGGCATATATACATCAAGTAAAAGCAAATCAACATAATGTGTATCTAGGATGTTCAATGTTTCCTTCGCATTCATCGCTTTACCGACTAATGTCAGCTGCTCATTTTTCGCAAGAAATTCTTCATGTATCTGTGCAATGCGAAAATCATCTTCGGCAATGACAACTTTAATCATACCTATTCCCCTTTTGTGTGTGATTTCGGCAGGATGACAGTGAAAACCGTCCCTTTATCCTTTTTGGAATCCCATTCAATCGTACCCCCGAGCAGGGATAGTTCTTCCTGAACGTTTGAAAGTCCATAACCCCGGTGGGCACCCTTGGATGAGACTCCTTTCTGAAGAATACGTCCCTCTTCTTCTTCAGAAATCCCTTTTCCGTTATCTGCGATTTCAAAGATGATATCGTTGCCAATGTCGGTAACGAAAAAAGAAACGACCTTGTTTTTGGGGTTTTTGTCCATCACCGCTTCGAATGCATTATCAATCAGATTACCCAATATAACGATAAGGGGTGAAAGACCGATGAATACAGGAAGCGGGGAAAGCGAACTTTCATCGTCGATTTGGAAATCTATTTTCTTTTCTGATGCTTTAGCAATCTTCCCTAATAGAATGGCCTGAACTTTCTTATCCAGGATACTCTGAAAGAATATGATCGAATGATACTCCTGCAGATCCGATTCCTCCGTGAGGAATGTGATGGCTTCTTCATATTTATGCAGCTGAAGCAGCCCGAGAAGTACATGCAACTTGTTTTTGAATTCGTGCGTTTGTGCCCGTAAGTCCTGCGAGTATTGCTGAACTTCCGAAAGGGCATCCACCATTTGTTTAATTTCTGTCCGGTCCCTGAAGCTGAACACAGTGCCCGCCTTCTGGTTATTTTCGATGATAGGCTGGGCATTGACGATCATCGTCTTTTCTTTATATTGAAGTTCGATGTTGGAAACATGCAAAGAAGAAGCCAACATTTCGGGCATCTTTTGAGAAGAAATGACTTCTGTCACGAATTCACCCTCAACATTTCCCTTAATATCAAGTAACTCACGGGCAGATTGATTCATCATCGTAATCACACCTTGTGTGTCGATGGCTAAAATCCCTTCCTTTACAGATTGAAGAACTGCATTTCTTTCCCTGAAGAGCGCACTGATCTGATACGGTTCCAAACCAAGTGTATCCCTTCTGATACTCCTGGCCAAAAACAGACTGCCGAACACCCCGAGGATCAGGACTCCCCCGGAAAGAGCAAGCATGGTACGGATTTCATAGGCAATCTTACTCCGAATAGTTTTCATATCAAACTCAACCGTTACAGTGCCTTCGACTTTTTTGTAGTTGTCATACCGAATCATGACCGGGACAATCCCCTTTAGCACTTCCTCGTCGCCATCCCCGGTATGTATCAGATTATTACTTCCGAATACCAATGCACGATAACGTTCTTCGGGATCCCCATCCCCGATTGCTTGTCCGACAAAACTGAATATCTGCCCGTCCCTGTTTTCAATCAGGACAGCAGAAGCATCCACCTGATCGCGGATTTGTTCCGTGACCGCACTTAAATCTTCTACAGGCTCCTCATTCTTAAAAGAATCCTGAATGACCGGCATATAAGAAAGTGTCTTGGCCGTTTGCATCGCCAAATCTTCTGCCTGTTCAACGTCTTCCTTTGATTCCCGGTATGCAAACATCCATGTAAGCAGCCCGATCACGATCAGCAGCAGCGAAATGACCAAGCCCAATATCTTGACCTGTAGCGGCACCTTAAGAAGTCTATTCATCTAAATACCCCTGATTATACTGAATTTTCTATTATATTAATATATCATACTCATCACAGGATAAGGAACTTAAAAAAGCCTTAGTTTAAACCCCTTCTCTATCAAAAGAAGAGAAGGGGTTAATGAAGACCGTACCTCTCCGAAAGGATCAGAGAAAGAACCGTGCATTGATATTATAAAAAAAGAACACTCAGATATTGTTTCTGAGTGTTTTCTATATCAGCTTCGGAATGACCATGTATAAAAGAGTAGAGACTGCCAGCAGACTAAACCCTATTGTATAGTAAGGACGGCTTTCTTTCTTAGAAATGAATATATTGATTATCATAGTTGCAAGGAATATAAGCGGAAACCATAAGGAACGATCTGGGTCGGGTTCAAACCCGGTGTATACGGAAACCACTCCACCAAATATAAAAAATAGGATAGATACAATCAAAAACATCTTACCACCCTGTTTTTCCTTCATCCGACTTCCTCCTACTGTTTCAAAGTGAAAAGATCCTTTGATACAGAAATGGTTCTTTCATGACGTTCTCCTTCCGTCTTTTTCGCCATCCTTCCGCCCTCTCCTTCTATCAAGACCCTCCGTAAAGTGGAACTGATCGAGTTCACACAGAGAATCAACAGAGCGAATAACGCCAGTGGAACCACAACAAGCATCGGACGCAGGAAGATCTGCTGAATGTTGATGGCGATCGTCGCTGCCCATTCGTTCGTTTCAGAAAAATATACCGGGATACTTTCCATGATGCCGAAGTTGGCGATTTTCAGTCCTCCAAGACACATATGAAGGATGCCTAGCTGAATGAGAAGGGCAAGCGTCTGGGACACCTGTTCTGAAAATAATACAATCGAATGCCTTCTGAACTGGGGCAGCAGATGCTGCTTGAATAGATGAAATCTCCCTGCCCCCATCGTACGTGACACTTGAATGAAATCACTCTTCATAAACAGTTTCATCTCTTCCCCTAAATAAATGCCAAGAGATGGGATCGTCACTGCGGCAATCGCGACTACTTGTATGAAGAAATACCTGTTGGAAGGGAGTATTTCGGAATGGAAGGCCCCTTCTAGTGGAATCAGTAGCGTAAACACAATGATTACGAGGGGGATATATTGAAACGCTTCCCCCAGCCCTTTAATGAACCTGCCCAAAAATACAGGAAGGAAAGTGTACAGTACTGCAAAGAAAAACCCAAATACCATACGTAATAGTGCTATGGCCAATGCCGCAAAGATGGTATATTTCGCTCCGACCAATAACAGCAGCAGAAAATTCCTCCCGAGTTTATCACTGCCGAGAGGAGGCATCTCATCAGGGGTGAACGGCGGCGCCGCTATCACTCTTCCATTCTCATCAGATAGATAGTCTACCACCTCATCATAGCTGGGATTTATCACCGGAACCAGGAAACTGACGGCAATGAAGGTAATCAGTAAAAAGATGGGAAGTGCCAACCGTTTGAGCATCCATCTATTCATTCTGCTCCCCTCCTTTCAGCCACTTTGATAGAATCATTGATCCAATCGTGAACACAATAAAGAACGGCACAAAAATGAGAAGCATCCCTAGGAAGAATGCAGCAGGAGAACTGGTCGCCGTTCGCAACAACGCCTGCATGAACCCATTGATGTTAAATAGAAGTTCAATGATTAATAGATTGGAAAGCATCAGTAGAAAGATTGGTTTGAGATGAAAGAAGAAGTGGACCCAGACATTCCGGAACAGATGATGCCAAACCGTATAGGCCCTTCTGAATCCTTTCGAATAAGAAAATTCCACATACGGTTTGCTTTCTTCTTCCTTGAGTTGAAACAAAAACTGTTTTAACAAAAACACTACAGGCAGCACCGATAAGCAGAGAATAGGTAATAAGTAGATTCGCTCTTCACCGAGGGCATAGATATCAAACACGAGTAGATTCGTCTTTTTGAATAACCAGATGATGAAAAGCTGAAATAAAACAACTATGAACACATCCGGAAGCGCGTCCATTACATTGACGATCTTAGTCGAGAATCGATATGCTTTCCGTGGCAATAACATGTGGGCATAACTAAAGAGTACCGCCAGGCAAATCGCCAGGAAGAATGAGCTAAAAAGAATGAGAAAAGAGTATAAGTACGTATTTGAAAAGACTTCAGTTATGCTGTATTGTTTATTCCCATCTCCCCAATAAATATAGATGGAGGATGGATGCATGATTTCAACCCAGGTCTGGTGAAGACGGTCACCATAGGCAGCCAGATTGATCAGAAGTTCTGTATCATATGCGAGCAGTGAACCGATTCCGCTAAGTAAATACAACCCCAATACAACTACAAGAAAATGAAAGGGAATTTCCATCACCCTTTTCATACAACCCCTCCAAACCATTTCCAAAATGATACATTTTTCTATATTCATGTTACAATAATGTAATATAATTGTAAACAAAATTCAGAAAACAAAGAAATGAAGGGACTCATTTATGAAGGCAAAATGGTTATCGAAACAGAAAACTCCATAAATAATAAAAGCTTGAGGAAATGAATCCTCAAGCTTTTTTGACTGGATTAATCAAGTGAGCGCACATAATCGGCTATCTTTGACATCTCGATTCGACTAAGCTCTGATTTTTCTTCATATTGATGACGCTCGATAGTCTCTTCAATCGTCTTTGCACTTCCATCATGAAGATATGGGCCAGTCGCCCACACACCGATCAGGCTGGGAGTATCAAAGCTCTTCCCATCCCGAGGATTTGTGAAGTCTGCTCTTGCGTCCCCCTTCGATGGTACATCAGATGGATTGGCCGTGCCGATATCATGGAGATAGTCTGTCATGCTTGTTGACAGCTCTCCATTTTCACCGGATGCTTTTACACTATCCGTAAATTGACGTCCGCTATGACAGGAAATGCAGGATGCTTTGCCTTCAAAGAGAATCTTCCCATCTTTAGCCGAGCTTGTTAATTCCCCGTTTTCCTTATAAGGACTCTGAGGTACGGGGAAAGATGCCGGTTCCTTCAGAAAAGCGAATAAATCATCATACATCTTCTCGACATCTGCCGGCAATTCTTCGCCTGGCTCATACTTCATCATCCCGCCCATTTCACCTTGAACGGTCAGGAGATAGTCCGTGAAGTCATCCCGGCTGCCATCCCAAAGGAAGAGACCGTTTTCTGACGTTTGCGTGTTGGTCGGGACATTCCTCTGCCCCTTTCCTGTCATGAGAGTCAGGCCATTGATCTCTCCATCACTGTGACAGGACGCACAGCTCATCCAGTTGTTTCCGGTAATATCTGCTTCAAATTCCTCGCTATTGGCGCTGTAAAAAATCGTTTTTCCTTTACGAATTTGCGGGTCCAGCGGATCCTTTTTTATTAAGGAAATGTTGTCATTAAGCTTTTTCGCCCTGGAATGTACAGATGCACCTCCGGAGTCAATGGTCGCAAGATCGTGACTCATGGCGTTATGGACGTAGAGGGTTTCACCATCCTTACTCAACAGGATGCCACGGGGATTGTCCCCTTCGATCCTTCTTAGAATTTGGGTGGCATTCCCACCTCGTTTCAGGTCAAAAACGACTAAATCTTCACTTCCTGACATCACTGCATATGCTTTGGACCCATCCTTCTGAAAACTTACATCATAAGGGTTTGACACAATCATCGTTTCATTTTTCGAATCCAGTACATTGATTTCATCAAACAATTCTTTTCTCTGATCCACTACCTCTTTATCTTTTTCAAGATCAATGACGGAAATGGCAGGAAAGATCGTTTCTTCAAACTGTATGACTGTATCGACATTGGTCACTAAATGCGGGACCCATGCCGTCTTCCCGTCAGGGGCAATGACAAATTGCTCAAGGGTGTTCGGGATTCCCTGGCTCTTTTTCCGGTCGGAAACATCAGGGGAGTCCGCAAGTTTGATCGTATTGACGACTTTTTTCTTTTCTGTATCCAATACAGATATCTCTCCGGATAAATAATGAGGGATATACAGCTTCTTCCCATCTGCTGTAAGAGCCATGGTTCTTGGTCGATCGTGAACGGCAAGCGTCTCTGTCACGTCGCCACTCTTCACATCAACCATCATGATCGTGCTTTCTCGATAATTGGCTACATACAAGGTCTTACCGTCCCTGCTTGTCATGAGACCAAAGGGTTCCGATCCCACTTCATAGGAATCTATTACTTTCTCTTCTTCCAATGAGACGACATCGATCTTGTTATCGTATCGGCACGAAACATAAAGGCGGTCTTCATCCGGTGACAACGCTAATTGGACCGGCTCTTTTCCGACAGAGATTTCTTTTTGTACCTTCTGTGTCTTTTCATTCACTATGGAAACCGTGTTGGCATCGAGATTGGCGATATATAGCTCTGTTCCTTCTTTATTTTGGAGGATGTTATCGCTATTGACTGCTTCTTTTCGAACTGTATCGAAGCTAGGGTCATCTTTGGTTGTCGTGTGAATTGAACATGCAACAAGCGTTCCTGCTATGAGAAACGCTGCCGCATATCCTATCATCTTCTTCATAGGATCCCTTCTTTATCGTTTTTCGACCGTGACAGGAAGCAATACAGGCGCTATCCCGTTTTTGCCATGTCCGGCTTGAACTTGTGGAACATTGTCCCCATCTGTATTCCCAGATGAATCCTTGCTGTCATAATAATCCCCTGTATCCCAGAATTCACTCGCCTGCATTCCTTCTTTGAGGGACGGACCATCGATGACCGTGTCGTAGAAATCACTGTAGCGGGCGGTGATCCCATCGATTTCCAGGCTTTCAGGAGTTTCTGAATCTGATTCCCTGTTGCTTAAATTCTGCAGGGCAACCCTGTATGTGGCAGACAATGCGCCTGCTGTATATGGGGTATACTCCATTTTCCCTTCTGATGTTTCATAGGCTTTCAATTCATCATCCCAAAGCTTAGAATCCATCGCTTCATAAATGGAGCGGGCTGCTTCACGATATTTCACATCATCAGTGGCTAAATAAGCTGCTGTTAATCCTCTGATCGCACCGAGTTGTGCATCTAATGTGACGTCATCATCCGCCCCTTTCTCGATATCAAAGCCTTTTGCTACAAGGCCTGAATCCATGACGAGGTTATCTAGCATGAAGTCTGCCTGCTTTCGGATCATTTCGAGTGCACGTTTCCCTTCAGGTGTCTTCAATCCTTCAGCTGACTCCCCTGAAGCGTATCCGACAGGAAGCCCATCGATGGCACGCTTAAAAATCCTCATCGATTCCATTGTGTATCCTGCCTGGAACGTATCCATATAGGTCCCTTGTTCTTTCCCATCATTTTCTGTTACGAACATTCCTTTATCGTCATTGAAATGCATGGCATCAATATTCTTGAATACATGGAGCATCACATTCTGATTGGCCGTGAAAGGATCTGTTCCGTTCACGTCGTTTTCAGGTGAGTCATCCGTATTTTCTTTAGGTGCAGAAGGATACGGTGCTCCGTCAAACAGCGCCTGGAATGATGGCGTCTTGTTCGGGTTGCTTTCTCTTTGGTCCGTCATCCCGTAGAATTCCGAACTCGGCCAAAGCATCATCCACTGGTCTTCTAGAACACTGTTTGAATCCTTAATAGACAGTGACTTTGCGTTTGGTGCCTGTTTACCGTCTTCGGTCACTTCTACACTATGTGGTAAGTACACGAATCCTTTGGCAGGATCATACTGGCTTCCCAGGCCCGCAGCCGTCAATTTTCCTGTCGTGCCATCCACAAATAACTCATTCGAAACATAATTTACTTTATTCCAAATTTCTTCGGTCAGAACCGCTCCCTGGAAACCATCAGCTGAGCTGACCCCCAGCGCAACATTTTGATCATCGTCATCCTTTGACGTTTCTCCTGCCAATTCTTCATCAGCATCAATCGTATGGAACCCCCCCATGAAGTCCCCGGCCCATAGCGCCTGCTTCAAGAACGTTGCCCCATAAGCGGAAGGAACAAGGGTCTTCTCCATTTTCTCACGGTCCCAGCGGAGTGATTCAAAGTTTACTTGATACATAGGCACATAGCTTCCGTCATCATTGGATGCGTATTCACTTGTATCTACTTCGTTTTTATAATGTGGGTCACCAGCAGAGTATTCGATAAATGTCGGATACATATTTCGGAATATCTCATCCTGTGGATAACCGACAGCATCGGCTAATTCATAAAAACGGTTCCCTAATTTTTCATCAGGCGTTTTCCCATTTTGAAGGGTCTCAACCGCAGGGCCATTGATCAGATGCAGTCCCATTCCGGACTTTTCAACGACTTCATACATGGCTTCCTCTGAGTACTCATAGGATTCAACGCCGGCTGTATAATCAAATTTTGTTGGCTGATCCAACTTGTTGATATCCAATATATCTAAATCCAGGCCCAGACTTTCTGCAAGCGGCTCGCCGGATAATTCAAATTCTGCATAAGCAAACATATTACCGGCAGTATCAAAAGTATAATCGGATACTTTCACCTTGCTTGCTGCCGTTTTCTTTTCTCCATCTGATTTCGAAACTTCTTCCTTATCACTGACACACCCAGCAAGTAATAGTGAAGAAGCCAATACAGATGCAGATAATACTTTCCATGGTTTGTTCATTCTATGTAACCCCTCTCAACGATCACGAACCATTCGAGAATGATTCTCATTACTGTTTATCATTATAGTGTAGTTGAGAAATAATCTCAATAAGAATTTCATATTTAAATGAAACGGTTTCACAACCCTATCAGATTACATCCATTTTTTTGAAACTTTATGATTTTGAAAAACGTAATCTATGTATACAAAAAAAGGAAGAGTGATAAAAGTGAAGAAAAATATTGTTCTATTGGATCTGATGATTTATGTAGCGCTCCCTCTATTTGTTTGGAATATAGTAAGAGATTACACTGGGGATTATTATGCCATGCTTCTATCCTCGGTTCCCGGAATATTGTACACGATCTACCGGTTCACTGAAATGAAGAAGATAAATACGTTCGGCCTGTTCATTCTCTTCACATTGATCGTCGGTACACTGATCGACGTTCTGGCTGGTTCGTCTTTACAGCTACTTTGGAATAATGTCTTTTACGCTGCCGGGATTAGTTTGTTTTTCTTACTGACCATGATCGTCAGAAGGCCAATCACTTTATACTTTGGTCTTGATTTCGCAGAGCTGCAAGGCCATGACCGCACGTTTAGTAAGCGACTTTTCTATAAGAAACCTCTGTATACCTTATTTCAGTTGATCACGCTGTGCTTCGCACTGAGGAGCGGGATCCTCGCCGTTGTGAAAGCTTGGCTTATTATGGAGTATGGTGTGGAGGCGTTTGATAAAGGAATCATTCTGCGCCAGGCATTCAGCTGGATCATGACGGGTGTCACGGTCATCGGATTCTTCTATATCGGAAAAATCATCAACGATTCCCCACATTTAGTTAAGGAAGTGCAGGATGAACTTGATAGAGAAAATATTAAAGCCATATAGCCTTCTGGATGTTTTTGCCTTCAGACCTCCGTCTTGTTCCACGTCTATGGAACATTGAGCATATTTTTCCTATAATGGATAATAAATTATTTCACTCCGAGGTGTACTATGATTGAAGGTAAATTGATTAAATTTCATCGTGAAGAGTCAGGTTTGACTCAGGAGCAATTGGCACGGGGAATCTGTCCACCACACATTTAAGTAAGATTGAAAGAGGAATCACGGAGTACTCCAGTGAAATTACGGATTTACTTGCTGAACGGCTCGGAGTCGATATGGAAGCAGAACGTTCCCGCTATCAATCTCTTCAGATTACATTGGCCGAATGGAACGACGCGATCATTATGATCAGGGTACGTGAAATACACCAACTAAAATCAGTGATTGAAAATGAACCCTTACGATTCCTAACCGATTTCTTCGTTCAATACCATTTATTATTAGCAAGATATTATCTGTTCCTGGCTGCCCCTCAAAAAGCAAAAGAAATCTTGAACATGTTGGAGAATAAACATGACACACTTTCCCCATTTGAGCGTAATTTATTGTTGCATGTAAAAGGAATCTATTATTATTCAACGAGAAAATTTGACTGCTGCATCCAGGCATTGAATCAAATCGATGATGAATATCCCAACGCAGAATATTATTTCCATTTGGCAACAGCATATCATTCCGTTCATTCAAACACTTTCGCCTATTATTATGGTCAAAAGGCACTGCAGTTTTTCCAAAAAACATTGAACATCTTAAGAGTCATTGATTCTGAAATCCTCATATTAATCCAATTGAATGCCAAAGAGCCATTCGACATGGAACAAACCAAACAACAATACGATAAACTCCTCAGAGTATGTGAATCTGTCAATTCGAAGGAAAGGGCACATAAAATCCACAATAATCTGGGATTCGAATATTTCCGCAGAAAACGATTTCCAGAATCGAAAGAATCCTATGAACGAGCACTGGGGCTTACGACAGAGAAAACGCCACCTTCCTCTTATTTAGTCACACTCAGCGGATATATCCTTGCCTGTCTGAAAGGAAACCTGCTTTCTAAAGAAGAGCTTTATCAATTGGCAAACCGGGGACGGAAGATGGCCAAGGACCATCAGGATCCAACCGGGGTATTCTTTGAGATTTACCTGCTCACTCTGAATGATGATGAAGATGAACTATATACATATATTGAGAAGACCGCCCTTCCTCACTTCAAAAACATGGGCAACCATCTAATGAACCAGCATTATGAAAGAATGCTATTCTTGTATTATGTCAAAACCGGCCAAACGGAAAAAGGGTTCCAGCTGGCATCTGAGAAGATGTCGAATGAAATCAGCTATTATGAATTAGAATGATCAAACTTTATACACCCATTAACAAATATTGGATTCAACTTCCTGTACCCTCCTTCATATACTATCTCGAGAGGAGGCATCACAGAATGGATCGATTTATTCTTTTATTAGTAGCAGGTATTCTTTCCGGTTTCGCATTGTTAAAGGTTCCTTTGGCTGGTACATTTTTGGCTAGTGTATCTCCGGTAACGGACATCATCGGTATTTTAGCTATTCTCATATTCTCACTTTTCTTAATCTATAAAGGGATTATGGCGATACTCGGCAAGTGAATGAAGAGACCCGGATTTGTTCTCCGGGTCTTTTGTTTGTCATTCGATTGGTTTCATGAGAATCATGGCCATATTGCCACTCATTATTGTTCGAAATTTGCCTGTCTTTCATTTACATAATCCAAGTAAGTTCGAATCTCCAAAAATGCACTCCGGCTTTCAGGGAGAATATCTTCCACTTTGACACCGTTTGATGGATCTGTACCACTTCGCGAAACAATGGATTCGTACATTATGAGGACATCTATATAACGATTGTACTCTTCTTCTGATAACACCTCCTTACTGGAAACCTGATTGTTCAACTCATCAAAAAACGGCTGAATCTGAAAGAGGGTTTCCCTCATGTCCAGGGCTTCCTCTGGTGGCAACGTCGTATAATCGATGTTGCCATAGGAATCTGCATAGCTCAATTTAGCCTGTGTGATTTTATTCAATAAAACATTGAATTCGTTGTACTCTTCTTTATCCAACTCGCCTTTTGCCTGCGAAAATTTCGCATCAAGAAGGAAATACCCTTTCATTGTAGCGGTGGAAATATGTTTTTTCAGGTTTTCATAAGAACCGTAAAGGCTGTCTGCGCCGTAAGACTGGTAAGCGATGGTCGTGGTCGGAACAAAGAATATAGTCAAGAGTGCGCATGTTATCAGTCCTTTTTTCCATCGCTTATGTCTTTCCGGTAGAGTGTTCATGATCGTTAACTTTAATTGTGGTGGCGGGATGATTCTACTCCCTCTTTCTTGAAGACTGCCTCTTATTCGATCTTCCATCTTCACGACAAATCCTCCACCCTTCTGATCATGAATTGACCTTGTTGATCATTCACACGTAATTTTTTCAGAGCAGCATGTATGCGTGATTTAACTGTTCCGATGGGAATCTGCAAAATGGCTGCCACTTCCTCTTGTGAATACTCATTTAAATATCGGAGTATGATGACTTGCTTTAGTTTAAAAGGGAGGCCTTCAATTGACTGATACAGTTCATCGTTTTCTATGTCCGTAATCATTTCCGTCATTTTTTCCCTGCTTCGCTCATTTTCAGCGACTTTTTTTGAAATACGGTCATGCAGCCAATTCTTCCTTCTGAAGGATTTCACTTGATTGACCGCAATCCCAATAAGCCATGGCTTAAATGGCCGGTCACCATGGAACTTCCCTATAGAACGATACACTTCAATATAAATATCCTGAACGAGATCATCCACACCCTCTTTATGGGAAAGCAGGAAATAGACATTCTTATACACATCCCCTATGGTTGCATCATATAACCATTCAAATGCTTCTTTATTACCCGCTTTCACCTCATTAACCAAACTTTTTAATTCTTCTTCTCTGTCGCCCAAAGTCCAACCCCCTTGCGTTTATACTCTATATTGGTGAGTTTTTCCTTTTTCGTTCGATGTTTTTGTTAACGTTTATCCAAAAAATGAAAAAAACACGCTGGTTCGCGTGCATTAAAGAAAAGTAAAGGTGACACAGAGGGCCATTGTACACCTTATGACTCTTTATAACTCAATCCTTAGTTTCTCTGTCTTCGCCCTTGAAACACATGTCAAAATCGATCGGTGTTCCCTCTTTTCACTCTCACTCAAGAAAGAATCTCCATGATCGACTTCTCCCTCCAATACGGTTACCTCACAAGTTCCGCATCGGCCAACCCTGCAGGAATAAGGTGCTTCGATCCCTGCCTCGTGAAGGGCTTCTAATAACGTCATCTCTTGTGGCACTTTAATGATAGGTCTTCCTTTTAATTCCACCCAAAAGTCGTGACCCACCATTGACTGACTGGGGGTGAATCGTTCAAAGTGAATGCTTGAGCGGGGATATCCAATTGAAAGGGCACTGGCAGTCAAGTCATCAATAAAGGAAGGCGGACCGCAAAAATATACGTGGGTCCCGACCTTATGCTCCCAGAGGCTTTCATCTGTCAATCTCTTTTCTTTTGAAAAATAAAAGTGTGTCTCTTTAGGATACAAGTTCTTTAAATGATAATAGAATGAACACTCTTCCTCGCATTTTGCGGCGTAATGCAGTTCAAAGGAGCGACCTTCCTTTGTTAGTGCTGCCATCATGGATAGGAAAGGAGTGATACCGATTCCTGCGGCATAGAAAACATGATGTTTCGCTCTAAAGCTCAGTGGGAAATGATTCCGTGGATGACTGATGCGAAGGGTATCTCCTACATTCATTCGCTCATGCCAATAACGGGAGCCCCCCTTGGATTGTTCATGGAAACGAATGGCTATGTGATATGTATTCCTTTCACCAGGTGGGTTCGTAAGGGAATAGGATCGGGCGATCGTCTCACTCCCTGTCTCAATATAAGTGGTGATGTGGGAACCCCCGCTAAAGTCAGGAAGACGTTCATCCCCTCTGGGAGCGAGTGAGAACCGTTTGACATATGGCGTCTCCTGATGAATCGATTGGACCGTGACGGCTATGGTTTTAGGTTGATTCATGCGTGATCACTCCCCTTTTCGATTGTAGCCGGATTTCCGAGATAGGAGTCATGTAAGGGAGAATAATGATCAGAAACAGATAATGTCAAGTGGCAATTAGGACAATCTATAACTTGCTTGATTGACTCTCCACTCACTACCGTTTTCAGATGACATTTATAACAGAATACTTGGATGAACCTTGCCCCGTGACCGATACATTGTACTTCATCAACGGAAAACCCTTGATCCTCTGCCACTTTTATAAAATGTTTCAGTTTGTTCCATTCCACCGCTATGTAGAGATAACTCCCCATTTTCTGATTCTGCAGCCAATGAGAAATATCCTTTCCTTCCTTTTCATCCACCAACAAAAGCTGATAGGAGTGGTTTTCCTTTTGGACTTTTTGAATGACGGGTGACAGCCGATCCATCCCTTCTTCATCTCCGTAGAATAAGTACTTTCGTTTGTTTGGTACGAACGAAGGTTGCGATAGTGCCTTCAAATTCCCATCCTCTTTTCCTTCAAGTACTCGATGACCACTTCTCTGAATAAGGAGATCCCTTTATAATCGGCAATAAGGTCAGGCAGCTCAAGTAGAATGTGATAAAACTGATCCGCCCACTCATGATTCCCGGCAAATTCTTCAAGGGAAAGAAGGTGAGTGTGAATCGTAAACAACAGCCCGTTTGAACCCGGCAAACGGAACAGCTTCTGCACCTCCACCCTCAAATGAACGTATTCCCCAACATTTTCCCTTGTAACGCTGCTTCGTCCTTCTCCCCACTCATCATACGTTTCCAGAGAGGTATCCAGGCGATTTCCCGCCATTAAAGACCAGTTCCTCCTCACCCAGGGGTCTCCCGCTTCCATCCTCATTAAAAATGTGAAAATCCGCTGATCCATCCCGTCTTCTTTAAAGCCGGGGATCGGTCCGTGAATCTCCTTGAAGCTCATCCCGGTATTAAACGTAAGGGACCAGTTGGCAGGGAAACATAACTGGCCGGCATCCAGAAACAGATCCCCATCCCGCTCCATCATGAGAATCAGGTCCTCCTGCACATGTCGTCCGATGAAATCAAGTGGCTCCATTGATAATGTAGACTGATCACCCGGTATGAAGGAAGTTTGTTCTTTCAATATATGATTGTGGAACGTCCATTCACCGTCATGTACTTCAAAGGAAAACAACTGCGGGTATCGCTGCGTGAGATGTTGAATGACGAGCTCCGTTATTTCCCATTGAGCCTTCAGGCTATACGGCCGGGATTGAAAGCAGCGGTCGGGATGGTGAGATAACAGCTTCCGTTTCAGCTTGATTTCCTCCTGATAGGAAGAGGTAATCTCTATACAGAACGGCTCCTCCAAAGGGACCGAATTATTCGAATACCGGTACACATCCCCCTTGAAGGGATAAGGGAACGAATCCACCTTCATCATACACTCACTCCTTTTTTTAGAAAATTCTTACTTTTATAGTACCTTATAGAGGGACGGACCTCAACCGTATTTCTCTTTGTACCTGCTGAGTGTGATGAGTGGCCATATCCATTGGTAGCTGTGGTAATGGATGTAGAAGTTTCCCGGAAGGCCGGCTCCGGTTGGATATGTTTTGGCGTTATCTCCTGCCGTTCCATTCATCAATTCGAGAAGAGACATCATCCCAAGATCGATGGCAGGTGTCGGTTTGTCTTCGATACAGATGAGAGATTCAAGCGCCCATGCCGTTTGTGAAGGGGTACTGAATGTTAGGGGTACGAAAGTCTTTTCCTGATCGCTGTAACAGGACTCCCCCCAACCCCCGTCTTTTTGTTGAATGCTTTCCAACCAGACTTTGGCCCTTTGAAGATGTTTATCCGATGGCAGGACCCCCACTGCATTCATTCCCGTGACGGCAGCCCATGTTCCATAAATGAAGCAAACACCCCAGCGACCGTACCAGGAACCATCATCTTGTTGCATGAGTTTCAGCCACTCAACACCCTTTTTCACCTTTGGATGGTCCTTTGACAATCCTGTCCTGCCCCCGAGAAATTCAAGCGCTCTCCCTGTTAGATCAGGAGTGGAAGGATCGAGGGCCGCTGCCTCTGCCCCATCCATTGGAAAAGAAGTAAGGATCGTTTTCGTCTTATTTTTTTCAAAAGCAGGCCACCCCCCATCCCGGTTTTGCAACCCAAAAGTCCATTCAACCCCCCGATCCCATGATGGCCGGATCGAGGGTTTATCTGCAGCGGAATATGTGATGGCCCTGAGAGCAGCTGTCGTATCATCCACATCGGGATGGATACTGTTGCTCTCTGAAAATCCCCATCCCCCGGGCATCACTCCACTTTCATATGCCCAGTCTCCATACTTGAAGTGTTGCTTCTTAAGAAGATAATCCACTGACTTTTCAATGGAAGCTTCTCCTGCCTCCATCCCCGCTTCCTGCAAGGCATAGCTTATCAGGGCTGTATCCCATACGGTCGAAGGAGAATTCTGGATATGAATGCCTTTCTTCGTTTCACAGGCCATTTCTTTTAATCCCTGTAACGCCTTTACAATGATGGGATCAGTCTTTTTATACCCTGTGGCCAACAGGGCATAAATCATATAGAACGTCGTGCTGAAGTAGCTGAGATAAGTCCCGTCCCGTTCCGTCCGTTGCAGCATGTACTCCAGGGCAAACTGCCTTGCTTGTTGATGAAGATGGGAGGGGATACTCGCAAGTGCCTGAATGCCTTCATTAATTTTAGAAAATAGTCTCAACTCACGGTCGTTGTACCTCATTTCGTCAACAGGACGGGAAAGATTCTGTATATACGGCGTGTTGCTTGTTCTGATAGTGAATCGCTGATCTTTCAGTAACATCATCGGAGCCAGGTGACCACGGGCATAACTGCTTAAATCCCAGAAATTCAGGGGGAATGTTTTCGGGAGCAGCAGGAATTCAATGGGGATCGGCATGAGGTGCTTCCAGTCATATTGACCATGAACGGCCAGCATGAATTTTGTAATGGAATGAGCCTTGTGAAATCCCCCTTTTCTCTCTATGAATTGTTCGGCTCTCAGAAGTCTTATATCCTCTTCACTCACCATACCACTGTATCTCAGGGCAAAGTATGCTTCGATGGTAGATGACAGATTCCCTTCCTTTTCATCTTCAAAGAGCTTCCATGTCCCCTCCGCTGTCTGCAATTTCCAAAGCCGGTCGACCAGGCGCACGATGAGTTCATCCTCATCGGTCTCAAGTGAACGGAGAAGGATGATCATATATGCATCGGTCATCACACTATTTTCAAAACAAAAGGACCAGCTTCCTTCTGCACTTTGCATCTTCAGAAGATGCTGTTTCATATTTCTGATCGTTTTTTCTATGTTTTTTTTCATCATATGTCCTCCCACATAGCTTCTCTGTTGTTATGTATATGAGAAGAACACGGGTACTAGTAGTGAGAAGCAAAGAAGAACCTGCCACCCGGTTATCGGGGAGCAGGCTCTTCTTGAATTTCTTCTATTTTCTGTGAGTAATAGCTTACAAGCTCAGGGTAATTCTGAATCTCTTCCCTGCCGGTTTCAGTGATTTGATACACGCCCCTTTTCACCCTCTCGAACCACCTGTAGTAATTCTTCTGGAGGATGGACGGTGTTTTGTCACCTGTTCCAAGCTTGGCTAAGTTCTTTGGGGACATGGGCCCGTATGTTTCCAGACAGCAGGCGATGTGAATGCAGCTTTCTTTATAAGCGGTCATGATCTTCGTTTTATTGCTGCCGCCTACATTATAATCCGCACTGCGACCTTCGATTTCTTTCACCAGGGCTGCCCGTTTACGCTTACTATTCTTCATGATCTTCTTCCGGTCAAAGGCTTCCGGATGAATGACAAAATCAAGCTTTGGGGTCTTCGTCGTAAATGAAACGGTGATCAGACCAAGCTCCAGCCTCCTGACCAAATGGCGTATATCATTCCAGCGCTTTGAACGGGTCCTCTTCGGTTTCGGAATCGCAATGTACACAAGATCCGTCAGCCGCTGGCGCTTCGTTGCCTGGATCAAAAGCTCGACATTCAAGGAAAGCTTCAATTCAACGATGACCAGCTCCTCTTCTTTCATCGCCGTCAGATCACAGTCATTCACTTCACCGTTCACCTGATATCCCTGTTTATGAAAATGGTTCTGGATCGGATGATAAAGATCCGATTCTTTCAGTTTCGTCATGGGTAAAAACCTTTCCGGGAATAATTTCTATAAGATAAAGTATAGACCATTTCAGATATTTTTGCAGTTTAAGAGAATGAGAACCCAGCTCCTGAGGGAGGAGAGTGGGCGGGGAATCGTTTATCTGCCAATCTGCTAAAAACGCCATTTCCCACCGGCCCTCAATAAGAAAAGCCTTATCCCCGAATCTTCTCAATCTCATCAGCTACAAATTGCACCGAAGTCCCGACAATCACTTGAATGCTATTGTCACCCACCACATGGATGCCCGGAACCCCCGTCGCTTTGATCCGTTCCTGATCCACGGCCTCCATGTCCTTCACTTCCACTCTCAATCGGGTAATGCAATTTTCAACAGAGATTACATTTTCATCTCCGCCGAGGCCTGCATAGATTTCCGCTGCCATCACAGCAAACTTATCTTTTCCTGCGACTATAGGCAACGCATCCCCCTCCTCACCGTCTTCTTCACGACCCGGTGTCATTAAATTGAATTTCGCGATCATAAAACGGAACAAGAAATAATAGAGAAGAGCAAATACAACACCTTGAATCAACAGCATATACGGAAGGTTTGCCAGTGGCAGTCTTGAACTTAGCACGAAATCAACGAATCCTGCACTGAATCCGAAGCCTGCCGTCCAGTGGAAGAAGGAGGCGATGGCAAGGGATAACCCTGTCAGCACGGCATGCGCTACATATAAAGCAGGTGCCACGAACATGAAGGCGAATTCAAGAGGCTCCGTCACTCCTGTAAAAAAGGAGGCAAAACCAGCCGCAAGCATCAGGGAAGCGACCTGTTTTTTCTTACCTGGTTTCGCTGCATGATAGATGGCTAGCCCCGCTGCCGGAAGACCAAACATCATCACGGGGAAGAATCCCGCCTGATACATCCCGGTCACACCTTTTTCACCCGTGCCAGACCAGAAGTTCCCGATATCATTGATTCCGGCAACATCGAACCAGAACACGGAATTCAATGCATGATGCAACCCCGTAGGAATCAATAATCGATTAAAGAAACCGTATAAACCTGCGCCTGTAAACCCGAGCCCGCTGATTTCCTTCCCGAAAGAAACAAGCGCTGTATAGATGACCGGCCAGACAAACAGCATCACGCCTGAAACAACGAGCATGGCAATGGCCGACATGATCGGCACCAAACGTTTCCCGCTGAAAAAGGCAAGGGCATCCGGCAGCTTAACAGCACTGAAGCGATTGTACATGCTTGCTGCAACGATCCCTGACAGAATCCCTACGAATTGATTTCCGATCTTATCGAAAGCCGGATTCACGGCCTCTTTATCGATCCCTTGCAACAAAGAAACGGAATCCGTCGAAAGCAATGTGGTTATGACGAGATACGCGACCAATCCACTAAGTGCCGCAGATCCATCCCGTGCTTTCGCCATCCCCAGTGCGACCCCGACTGCAAATAGAATCGCCATATTGTCAATGATCGATGCCCCAGCCTTAATCAGGAAAGCGGCAATCGGACTATCCGCTCCCCAGCCGGACGGGTCGATCCAATATCCGATCCCCATCAAAATCGCCGCAGCCGGTAACACGGCAACAGGAAGCATCAATGAACGACCAATGCGCTGCAAGTATTTCATCATTTTGTTTTCCCCCTATCAGTCTGCTATTAAAGATGCCTTGTCTCATGAAAGAGGACAAAGCCCTTCTATAAAAAATATTCCGGTATTCACTTGTTTAGAAGTGGATGCCGGTGCATTCAGACCTTCTGAGAAGATTTTTCGAGATGCTTGAAGGTCATATTGGTCAATAGGATCAATAAGGAATACGCCATGACCGGAAAAAACACGATGTATGGTTCCAATAATAACTCTCCGTATCGGCTACCGATCAAACCGGCCCACTCCTTGGTCAAGCTTGCATAGACATTGAATTGGTCATGCTCCTGTCCCGATGTAATGGTCGTTCCTCCTATAAAAATATGAAAAATAGCGAGATGCAACATAAGGGTGAGGACTTGTACGAGCTGCCTGCCTGACAAAACGATGAGTCTCGGGAATAGATGGGGGAGAATATGTCTTCTGGCCTGATGGAAGGACGATCCACCCAGCACCCGGGCACTATCCATAAATTCAAATGAATGGATATGACGTACGGTTTCCCCGATCATTTTCGCAGTCGCGGGTACCCCCACTGCCGTCATCACCATGATCTGTAGGAATACGGATTCAGCCATGGTAAAGGGTGGTGCACTTCTTACCTCATATAGCAAGAAAGGGGTCATCCAGATAATGGCTATCAAGGACTGGGGGATGAAGGTGAACGCTTGCAGCAACCCTTCCCCATATGGCGAAACGAACCAGTTTTTGAGCCACACTCCCAGTAATATCGCCAGAAAGATCCTCAACAATGTGATAACGAAAGCAAATAACATTGTCCACTTTGCTCCCGTCACGAGCATATAAAATAAATCATTGCCTTCCCGGTCCGTTCCCAGCCAGTAAAGACTGGAAGGCGGATAAGGGGTAGTATCCACCACTGCCCCATCTTCACCATAGAGAAAAGTCTGGACAACAGGCTCCACTGATACCATTGGCCAAATGACGCTCAGTATAAAAATGAAACCTAATAAATACGGTGGTAGCATCCTTATCACGTTCATTCTTTTCCCTCTCCCTTCGTTTGATAAAATCGCTGCCGATATCGACTTGATCCTTTTATAATAATAAAGAATGGTGTCATGCTGAGAATGAGCATCAAGGCCCGGGATGATGCAGGCTGATCCCCCATGATAAACCTCATGATCCCGTTGCTGTGAAACAGGTATTCAATAACAACGAGGTTTGTGAGCAGGCACAGGATGATGACTGGTAAATGAGCCAGACACTCCATCACCGTATTTTTGAAAAGGTGGTGAAACGAAATAAACGCATCGGAGAGACCTTTTGATTTCGCAAAAAGTGCATAATCCTTTTCCTCCTCTTCTTTCATTAAAAGAAGTTGCATTTTAAGTAGGTAAATGCCGGGTACGATGCTCAATGTCAACAGTGGTACTATAATTGCCTGATTATCGATCGTTGAATAAGCGAGGGCCAATTCAACACCTGTCTGCTTGTAAAACCATACAACAAATAATTGAATACTAAAGATAAAAAACACATCAGGAAGTGATTCGAGTACGTCTATAGCGGACAAGATCACTTTTTTCAAATAAGAAGGGAACCGAATTATAAACAAGCCGGCAAGAGAAGCCAACATGATTGCCATCATGAAGCCCCCGATCAGCAGGGACATACTATAAAAATAGGAATCTAGTATAGAGGGAAACAATTCAATCGCCACCAGCTTCTGATGGAATTCGACCGATCGCGCCTCAGGCATCCGGGAAAAGGAGAGCGTTTCCGAATGTACGTAATAAGAAAGAGTGTCAGGCTGGATGATTCCCCGGAGAATCGTCAGTGTGGCTGATGCAAAGCTCTTCGGTCCAAGTATCAGGGCAGGTGAAGCAAGAATGAAAATGATACTTGTGCACGTCAATCCAAATTGACCTATCTCTTTCATAAATGTTGTTCTCATCTTTTTGGCCCCTTATGTAAAATCAGACTCATAAATAAATTGTTCCAGTAATGGGAGTGAGATGAATTGACTCAGATCGGATCGCAACGACTCCATCCTATCTCTGTTTCCCGAATAAAAGATGTAATACCCTTTGCGTTCACTCTTAACCAAACCTGCCTTTTGAAGAGTCTTAATATGACTGGAAATGGTCGCTTCAGAAAAATCATGTTTTTCAGCAAGCTGTTTCGTACTATAAGGATGAAGTAATACGTCCCGCAAAATCTTCAATCTTGTTGCTTCTCCCAGGGCTTTGAACATGTGCACTAAATCTTCCGGCGGCTCATCTTTCATCTCTTCTGTTTCCGGAACAGCCACGTGCAACCCAAGGCAAAGCCTACCCGGATATACACCAAGCATGACGTGGGGAGTAATGAATGTGGATGGCTGTAAAGTGATATGGGGATAGTCCGATAAAGGAAATCGATAGGTCTCTCCTTTTTGAACTTTAATCGTTTGGTCTTTTAAAGTGACATCGGGGTGTACTTTGTTTAGTGCCCCCGGGAAAGAGTAGTCAAGCTTCTGTTGGAACGTTGTAACTGCCCTCTTAATCCATGGGCGTATCCTGAATAATTCCGGCTGAAAGATCTTTTCGTTGTAATCGTACAGGAGCTGATGAATGCGGGCCTTCCACTGTTTAGGCTGAGTTAACAAGTCCTTCTGATGATGGTTCAACGGGGACATCCTGGTGTCCTTCTTCCAGGATAGAAGCATATCCGCACTATACTGTTCTCCCAGCATATAAAAAACAAACGTGTCATCTGGCATCGAACAAATAAACTCGATTACTTCCTCGGTTGAAGATTCATTCAGCCGATACTCGTTACGGATATTCATGAGGTACATCCACTCGTACGAGAGCGAACCTAACAGGCGGATTTCTTCGATCATTTCTATTGGGAGTGATCCCTCTACCTCCATCGCCCACTTCCTGCGATAAGGATGATGCACCGGATTGCACAGCACATGCAAACTGGCCATTAATTCATTAAATGGGGAAAACACAATTTCAACGCCCACCACAACACCTCCTCAACTGATTCGTTATCCATCTAATCAAATTGTTAAATTGGATAAATTAAACATAAATTACGGCATATTGGTAGTAATGTCAAGAGGGAATTGAGGGACGGACCTTGGATGGGGGTTGCTAGGGTACGGGGGGTGCGTATTTTCCATAAAATTGAAATAGACGCAATTACTAATTGAAATGACGCAATTAAGACAAAAACGACGCAATTACTTTAATAATGACGCAATCACCTGTAAAAATGACGCAATTATCTCTAGAACCTCTTTAGAATGCTTCTACGAGACGATCTATAGGAGCATATAGGAAACCTTGTTAGAGCTTCACTCGCATGTTCAAGCAAATATCAAGATGTTTCACCACACTTCCCTTAGTAAGCAGCTACCTCCTCTTCTTTTCAACGAATTTCAGAAGCACATCCTCGCAAATCTTATACCACCCCACTATGATTTATTGCTTCCATTAAAAAGGTATCCAAATACCTACTGAGGTCCGTCCCTCAAACAAGCAAAACCTCCTTCAGCCACCAACCCCAACAGAGGTCCGTCCCCAAAAAATAAAAACCCCCATCAGGCATCAAGCCCGACGGAGGTCCGTCCCTCTAAAATGTCTCTCAAAATTAAGGTAGTTCGGTTGTGCCCATGAGGTAGCGGTCGCATTCGCGGGCTGCTTCACGGCCTTCGTTGATGGCCCAGACGATGAGGCTTTGGCCGCGGCGCATGTCTCCGGCAGCGAATACACCTTCGACGCTGGTCATGTAGTTTCCGTACTCTGCTTTTACAGTGGAGTTGCTGTTTGTTTCGACTTCAAGTTCCTTGATCAGGTCTTGTTCCGGACCACTGAATCCAATGGCCAGAAGGACTAGATCCGCGGGCCAGACTTTTTCAGTTCCCGGGATTTCATCACGGATCTTGTTTCCTTCGTCATCATAACGAAGCTTCACATTGACTGTATGGACTTCTTTGATATGGCCATGTTCATCGCCGACAAATTTCTTCGTCATGACGGCATAAGCACGAGGATCTTCGCCCAGTACTTCGGCTGCTTCTTTTTGACCGTACTCCACCCGGTGGATGACGGGATACTGCGGCCATGGATTGCCGATTTCATCACGCATGGCTCCTTTTTTATCGTAGATATCAAATTGAGTCAGGCTTTTACAATTATGTCTCACAGAAGTGGCGAGGCAGTCGGTACCCGTATCCCCTCCACCTATGACGATGACATTTTTCCCTTCGGCAGAAATGTAATGACCGTCCTCTAAATTGGAATCCAATAAACTTTTTGTATTGGCATGCAGGAATTCCATGGCGTTATGCACGCCTTTCAGATCGCGTCCATCCACCTTAATGTCCCGGTGAACCGCGGCTCCTCCGCACAGAATAACGGCGTCGAAATTTTCACGAAGGTTTTCGACCGTATAGTCTTTTCCCACTTCCGTATTCGTCACAAATTCAATGCCCTCTTCTTCTAAAATATCGACACGGCGCTTCACGACTGAATATGGAAGCTTCATTTCAGGAATACCATACGTCAAGAGGCCACCTACTCGATCATTCTTCTCAAAAACAGTGACAAGGTGACCGGCTTTATTCAGCTGTGCCGCAGACGCCAATCCTGCCGGACCAGATCCCACTACAGCGACGCGTTTACCGGTGCGGAACGTAGGAGGTTCGGGAATGACCCAGCCCTCTTCAAAACCTTTTTCGATAATTGAACGTTCCACGGTCCTGATTGCAACGGGCGGCTCGTTGATCCCGAGAACACAAGCCCCTTCACACGGTGCCGGACAGGCGAAGCCGGTGAATTCGGGGAAGTTGTTCATCTGATGCTCACGCTTCAAAGCCTCTTTCCATTGTCCTTGATAGACGAGATCATTCCACTCTGGTATTAAGTGATAAACGGGACAACCTGTAGTCGATCCGTTGATTTCCATCCCGGACTGACAAGTGGGAACGCCGCAGTCCATGCAGCGCGCCCCTTGTTTCTTGACTTCTTCTTCCGAAAGAGGGGACGTATAATCGTCCCAATCCTTCGTCCGTTCAGCCGGGTGCCGTTCATCCAATGTTCTTCGCTTATATTCCATAAATCCTGTTGCTTTTCCCATGGTATCCCCCTCCCTGATTAATTCGCAGGTTCCAGTACTTTTTTCTCTTCTTTTGTACCTTCTTCAAATGCGGCCATTTCCGCATCAAACTTCTCTAATCCACTATTCTCAAGCTCACTGATCCGCTCTCTCATTTTGAGATAAGATTTAGGAATGACACGGACAAATTTGGATACGTATGATTCCCAGTTCGCTAAAATTTTCTTTCCATTGTTACTATTTGTATAATGAACGTATTTCTCGATCATGTTGTACACATCTTTCATCTCATCAGGATCGAACAGGGGCTGTACGAGGACAAGTTCCTGATTGCATCTTGAACGGAATTGCTCATCTTCATCCAGGACATATGCGACTCCCCCCGACATTCCGGCAGCAAAGTTACGCCCCGTCAATCCAAGGACGACCACTTTTCCACCCGTCATATACTCGCAGCCGTGATCCCCGACGCTTTCAACGACAACCTGTGCCCCACTGTTACGGACGCAGAAACGTTCGCCTGCCACTCCATAAATATAGGCTTCTCCTCCGGATGCCCCGTAGAAGGAAACGTTACCGATGATCGTATTCCGTTCAGGAATGAACGTGGCTGTCGGATCCGGATGAACGATAATCTTACCGCCTGATAATCCTTTTCCTACAAAGTCATTGGAATCCCCGACCAGTCTCAACGTCAGTCCTTTTGGAATATAGGCACCGAAGCTTTGACCTGCTGAGCCTTTGAAGGTCAGACGGATCGTATCTTCCGGTAAGCCTTCCGCTCCGTATCGTTTGGTGATCTCGCTTCCAAGCATCGTACCGGTCACGCGGTGAATGTTTCGGATCGCCGTCGTCCATTCAACAGGTGCCCCAGTTTCGATCGCATTTCGGCAACGTGGGATCAGCTCTTGATAATCAAGCGTCTTCTCAAGCTCATGATTCTGCTTACGTGTTGCATACCGGCCAACCTTCTCAGGTACATCCGGCTGATAAAGAAGTGCCGACAGATCGATTCCTTTTCCTTTCCAATGGTCGATTGCCTCATTGGCTTCTAAAATATCGGTTCTTCCGATCATTTCATTGATCGTCCTGAAACCAAGCTGAGCCATCAGCTCCCTTGTTTCCTGGGCGACAAAACGCATGAAGTTCGCTACATGCTCAGGGTCACCTGTGTATTTCTTACGTAACTCAGGGTCTTGTGTCGCAATTCCGACAGGGCATGTATTCATATGACAGACACGCATCATGACACACCCAAGAACGACTAATGGTGCAGTTGAGAAGCCGTATTCTTCTGCTCCAAGAAGCGATGCAACAACGACATCCCGGCCTGTCATCATCTTACCATCCGTTTCTACGACGATCCGGTCGCGAAGGCGATTTAACAGTAATGTCTGATGAGCTTCGGCCAGACCGATTTCCCAAGGCAGTCCTGTATGTTTCAGACTGGTCCTTGGTGCAGCACCGGTCCCACCGTCGTACCCACTGATCAACACGACGTCAGCCCTGCCTTTTGCCACACCTGCAGCAATCGTCCCGACGCCTACAGCTGATACCAGCTTTACACTGATACGTGCCTGAGGGTTGGCATTCTTAAGGTTATAAATCAGCTCGGCAAGATCTTCAATCGAATAGATATCATGATGAGGCGGTGGCGAGATCAACTCTACTCCAGGCGTCGATCCCCTTACTTCAGCAACCCAAGGGTATACTTTTTTACCAGGGAGATGTCCTCCTTCACCCGGCTTAGCCCCTTGAGCAACCTTGATTTGAATTTCGTCGGCGTTCACGAGATAGTGGCTTGTGACACCAAAGCGACCTGACGCCACTTGCTTGATTGAACTGCGGCGCGAATCTCCATTCTCATCCGGGACAAAACGACTTGGGTGTTCTCCGCCTTCTCCTGAATTACTCCGTCCACCGATTTTATTCATGGCAATCGCCAATGCTTCATGTGCTTCCTGACTGATGGAACCGAATGACATGGCGCCGGTTTTGAATCGACGACAAATTTCTTCAACTGATTCCACCTCATCGATTGGCACAGGCTTTGTTTCTTTAAACGAAAGAAGTCCACGCAGAGATTGCAGATTCTGCTTCTCATCCGTCAACATAGTGGAATATTTCTTGAATAGCTCATAATTATTCGTACGGCATGCATGCTGGAGTGTATGGATCGTACTTGGATTGTATGCATGATCCTCTCCATTTCGGCGATATTGGAACTCGTCTCCAGATTCTAATGTACGCTGATTATCTTTTCGTTCATTAAATGCTTTCGTGTGTCTTAAAAGTACCTCTTTTTCAATGATGTCCATTCCGATTCCACCGAGTCTTGAAGCGGTTCGGGTGAAGTATTTATCGATGACATCCTTATGAATGCCGACTGCTTCAAAGATTTGGGCACCACGGTAACTTTGAATCGTTGAAATCCCCATTTTGGAAAGGACTTTGATGACACCATCTGTTCCCGATTTTACAAAACTTTTCACCGCTTGTTCATAGGTCTTGTCTTGAAGCTCACCTTTTTCAATCAAGTCCCGCAGTGTTTCATACGCTAAATATGGATAAATGGCTTCAGCCCCGTATCCAAGAAGAGTTGCAAAATGATGGACTTCCCTTGGCTCCCCTGATTCAAGCAGGATGCTGACGGTTGTACGCGTTCCTTTGCGGATCAGATGGTGGTGCAGACCTGAAACGGCAAGAAGGGCTGGAATCGCTGCCTTCTCCTTCACCACACCACGGTCTGATAAAATAAGGAGTGTCGCACCATCTGCTACGGCCTGATCAGCTTTTTCATAAAGAGCATCCAGGGTACCTTCAAGTTGGTTTCCTTCATCGGTTACATCAAATAAAATCGGTAGTGTGACGGCTTTAAAGCCTTTTTCATTTTGGTGCCTAAGCTTTTCAAGCTCTTCTCCAGTCAGGATCGGTGTCTTGAGGTGGATATGCCTGCAGCTTTCCGGCCCCGGGTTCACCAGGTTTCCTTCTGCACCAATCGTGGTTCCGACTGAAGTGATAATCTGCTCCCGAATCGCATCGATCGGCGGATTCGTGACTTGTGCAAATAATTGTTTAAAGTAGTTATAAAGAAGTTGGGGCTTTTTCGATAAAACCGCAAGAGGAGAATCATATCCCATTGAGCCGACCGGATCTTTACCATCCGTCACCATCGGCTTGATGATTTTGTTCAGTTCCTCTGTCGTGTAGCCGAATGCCTGTTGCTGCAGCAGGACCTCATCAGGATCCATTTGAATCACTTCATGGGTCGTTTCCTGCAGATCTTCCAGTTCAAATTTATTATTATCCAGCCAATGTCTGTAAGGCTGTTCGGAAGCAACACGGAGCTTGATCTCTTCATCTGGGATGATTCGTCCTTTTTCCAAATCGACGAGAAGCATCTTTCCTGGCTGCAGACGATCCTTGTACACGATGTCATCGGCAAAAATATCGAGAGCACCCACTTCGGAACCCAGTACGATCATTCCACCCTTGGTTACATAGTACCTGGCAGGTCGAAGTCCGTTACGATCAAGGCACGCACCGATCTGCGTTCCATCCGTGAATACAAGGGCTGCCGGCCCATCCCACGGCTCCATCAAACAGCTGTGGTATTCGTAGAAATCCTTCTTCTTCGGATGGATCGTGTCATCGTTTTCCCATGGTTCCGGAACCATCATCATGGCCGTGTGTGCAAGGGATCTTCCTGATAAATGAAGGAATTCAAAGCAGTTATCGAACATGGAGGAATCACTGCCTGTCTCATCGATGACGGGTAGGATTTTTTCCAGGTCTTCGTCTTTGAAGGCACTAGAGCTGCACAGCTTTTCACGTGCGCGCATCCAGTTCACGTTTCCTCGCAATGTATTAAATTCACCATTATGGATGGTATATCTGTTTGGATGAGACCGCTGCCAGCTTGGGAAAGTGTTTGTACTAAAGCGGGAATGTACAAGCGCTAAGGCTGAACGGAACTCAGGGTGGTTGAGGTCAATGTAAAAGGAATCGAGCTGTTCCGGGATGAGCATCCCTTTGTAGACAATGGTCGTAGAAGACAGACTGCAAAGGTAAACGTCCTCTTGTCCCTCGACTGTCGCTACTTCTTTTTCAATACGCTTCCGGATCACATATAACTTGCGCTCAAAATCCATCCGTGATTGCATGTCTTCCGATGCCCCTATGAACACTTGACGGATGAACGGTTTTGACTTCGATGCCACTTTTCCTACAAAGGAATCATTGAGTGGTACAGGTCTCCAACCAAGTGTCTTTTGACCCTCTTCTTCAATGATGCGTTCGAATATTTCTTTACTCTTCTGGCGCTTGTCATAATTTTCAGGAAGGAAAACCATCCCGATCCCATATTCGCCTTTCCTTGGGAGAATGATGTCTTCTTTTTCACATTGCTTTTTAAAAAAGTGATGAGGGATTTGGGTAAGGATACCTGCACCGTCCCCGGTACTTGTATCAGCAGATTGTCCTCCGCGGTGCTCTAAGTTACATAGAATATTAATGGCATTTTGAACTATGCTGTGACTTTTTGTCCCATCTATATTTGCTATCATTCCAATTCCACATGCTTCATGTTCTTGCGCAGGATCATACATGCCTTGCGCTACAGGAAGATTCGTTTTCATCCAATGTCCTCCTCTATTAAACTTGTATATTTTTTGAATAATTAACCGAATGATTAAATTTTCTTAATTTTCGTTAGTATATCATGAAATTTAGAAAAAACGAAAAATTTTGTTAATGGTACGAGCGCATATTTTCCAAATATATGTGTAAACACAAGGGAGAAGCCTTATATATTAATCATCTTTTTGACTTAATATTCAGAATCTTTAAAAGCTTGATACTATCGTAAAGAAATCGCTTACAATATTTCGCGTTCCTAAGCAAATCCCACCAAAATCCAACATGAATTTTCATGCAAAACAATAACTAAAAAAATTTTTTTTATAAACAAAAAAACATTCTCATTTTGAGGGACGGACCTTGCCTTCTACTGCTGAATCACAGCCCAATTTCATCAGCTGAAACTCTTCTTCTATTCCCACCTCTCCAACTTTCCAAACCATATGAAAGAGGGACGGACCTCCGAAAAATTTCGGAGGTCCGTCCCTCTTTCTCATGCTTCTTTCAGCGCTTCTGTTTCGACTCGGTCCATGAATTCGGTGACGACTTTGTTGTTGTTTTTTTCTCCACCTAGTTTGAGAAGGACTTTCCCAAGGAAGTTCAGGCCTTTGTTTTCACCCTGGTAGATGAATTTCGTCTGGTCCTCACCGATTTTATGAAGGGTGAATGAAGCCTCGATTTCAAAGGCCTTGGCCAATGTGAAGCCGATCTTGTTATGTTTTTTCAGAGCTGTATTCTCATACTCGAGGTCTTCCACGATATACGTTTCAATCCTCTTCCCTTCTTTGTATTTCTGCTGGTAGGTGGATCCCACCACGCCTTCTTTCTGTTCAAGGACCTTGTTTTCAACTACGTTTGGCATAATCCGTTGAATATTCTCGAGCTCAAATAAATGCCAGATCGTTTCGATATTGACAGGTATGATCCGTTCTTCATGCCATTTAATCATCCATTACATCCTCCATTCCCATTTCAAAGAAATCATCCATTTCCTGGATCACCGTTTGTATTCGTTCTACTTCCGCTTCGAGCCCCCGCTTTTTCGCCTTGATCAATTCCTCCAGGTTTTCGAAGGACTCATCATTCACCACGGCCAGCATCTCTTGTATGGTAAAGTTAAATCTTCTTAAGTAAACCAGTAATCGCCCCACAAGATAAGATCCATTATCATAATAGCGGTAGTTGTTTGCAGGATCGATATAGACCGGCTCAAGGAGGTTGATCTCTGCATAGTAACGCAGTGTTTCCTTACTCAGGCCGGTCATCTTGGAAAACTCGCTTACTTTGTACAACCCCATCACCTCACACCTAAATCATAAACCATGTGGTGCACTACACGGTCAATACTTTCCATAAAAGTTTAGTCAAAAAAGAAAGACTTTACCCCATCTTCTGGGGAAAGTCTCACTGTGCTGAAACGAATGAACTTTTTGCCTGAAGAAGCTTTTGGATCTCTTGATAGGCTTCTTCCATTGAATTCACTTTCACCGAAATCCTTCGATCTACAGGATATTGATTGGCCATATGCCTGTAACGCGGGTCATAATAGTATTCAAGTAGCAATTCCAAGATCCGCCCATAATGTCTCTGTTTCAACTCATCCTCGATTTCATTCGCCACGGGACTGTGGATTCTTCTCTTGATTACCCTGAACGCTTCTACAAATTCTTCATGATGCTCTTGAAGGCGGTACTCTTCCAAAATATGTCCCACTCTTTCTTTCATTGGCATCTCAATGAAGATATGAAACGCATTTTCCTTCTCCTCCACTAAAAAGTCAGGTAGAAGAAGCTTTCCAATTCGTTTACTTTCTGCTTCAAACAATAGAAAAGGAGACTCCTGCAGCTTCATCAGTTCTTGAAGGAGCAGGGAATCGAATGTTTTCTGATTGTTCGAGGTCAGCCCGATTTCTCCAAAGATGGATCCCCGATGGTTTGCCAGTCCTTCAATATCAAGTACTGGATATCCCTCCCTTTGAAGCCTCTTCAAAATCGCAGTCTTTCCACTGCCTGTCCCGCCGTTCAAAACAAAAGAAGGTGGCTCCATCTTAAATGAGTGAAGGCCGTTCAACACCCAATGCCGGTAGGCCCTGACCCCGCCAAGAATCCTGTGTGTCTTGATCCCCATCAGGTCAAGGAATGTCGCAGCCGCCTTGCTTCTCATTCCTCCCCGCCAGCAAAACACGACAATCTCTCCATCCAGCTTTCGAAACTCACGAATAAAGGCAGTAAGTTTCCCTGAAAAAATCTCCAGCCCCCGATCCGTCGCCACTTCCTTACTCACCTGCTTATACAGCGTCCCGACTTCTGCTCTTTCCCCATCATCAAACACAGGGATGTTCACGCTTCCCGGAATTGTCATTTCCCTGTATTCAGAAGGAGAACGTACGTCCACGAGTGTATACTGATGTAAATCGCATTGCTCTATGGTTAGATCCCTGAACATAACGAACACTCCCCTCACGGTCTCTATGTCCTATTCTACACTAATTATTCTTTCCGTTTTCATTCTATTTTAGAACGATTCAACTAGTCCTTTCATCCTGTTTATACATTGAATATTCAGATTTTTCACCTCGTTGGTACTATATACCATCCGTTCATCTCCCACTATAATGAAATTAGAAATAATATTTCATGTTTTCGGGTTATTTTTTGAAGTATTATTTCAATAAAATGAAAACGGTTTCTTTTAAACCGAAGGAGAGGAGTTTGTTCATGAAAGCAGTTAAGTACATGATCATCGCCGTGATGATGTTCTCGCTGGCTCTCCCTTTTACCGGGAAAGTTAAAGCAGCAGAGACAAGTGCTCCAAAGCACGAAATGCGGGCTGCGTGGATTGCAACCGTCACGAATATCGACATGGCAGCCGGAATGGATCAGCAGGAATTTACGGACTGGGTGATGAGCACCCTGGATGAATTAAAAAAATTAAACTTCAATACGGTGATCTATCAAGTCAAACCGACCGCTGATGCCTTGTATCCCTCTGAACTCGCTCCATGGTCCCAGTACATCACCGGGGACAAGCAGGGAACCGACCCAGGCTATGACCCACTTGCCATCATGTTAGACGAATCGCACAAGCGCGGGATCGAAGTCCACGCCTGGGTGAATCCTTACCGCATCACGATGCCGAATCAAACCATCGAATCACTGGCAGAGAATAACGTTGCCAAGCTTCATCCTGAATGGGTACTGAAGTATGGTAAACAGTATTATCTCAACCCAGGTATTCCCGAAGTACAACAATACCTGATTGATACAGTAAAAGAACTGGTAAACAACTACGACATAGAAGCCGTTCATATGGATGATTATTTCTACCCTTATAAAATTGCAGGAGAAAGCTTCCCAGATCAAGATACATACGAGAAATATGGCAGTACTTTCGACAATATCGACGACTGGAGACGCAACAACGTCGATGAACTCGTAGCAGATATCAACAATGAAATCAAAGAAATCAAAGACTATGTCCAATTCGGGATCTCCCCTTTTGGCGTATGGAGAAACATTGCTGATGATCCTACAGGAAGTGCGACACAGGCAGGACAAACGAATTTCGACGACCTGTATGCCGACACCCGTCAGTGGATAAAGGATGGCAGCATAGACTATATCACCCCGCAAATCTATTGGTCTAGGAAACTCGCTGTCGCCAACTACTCTGTCCTCCTTGACTGGTGGAGCCGGGAAGTGAAGGAGTATTCGTATGAGCACCCGATCAATCTGTACATCGGGATGGCCGATTATAAGGTCGGGGACAATTTTGACCAGGAATGGTTCAATCCTTACGAGCTGCCTGAGCAGATCATGGACAACCGTGATAACGGAACGGCCCTTGGACAGATGCACTTCTCTCTCAGACAAATTTTCGAGAACCCGCTTGGATACGCAGATATTTTAAAAAATGAAGTATACACTGAGAAAGCATTGACTCCTGCCACTCCATGGAATAATGATCACCTTCCCAAGAAGCCGAATAAGGTGAAGGCGGATAAGCAGGAAGACGGTATCAAATTGACCATCGATGATAAGAAGCACTCTGACGCACGAAAGTATGTCATTTACCGTTTTGATGGAGTGAAAGAAGGAGATTACGAGAATCCAGAGAATATCGTGGATGTCGTGTATTCCAGAGAAAGTCTCACAACCTATGAAGATACGTCTGCTGCTGAAGGTGGCATGTACACATATGGTGTTACTTCCGTTTCTCCGACAGGGGTGGAAAGTAAGGATGCGAAAACAGTAAGGGTCCACTAATCATGAAAGGAGCGCTTCCCCATTACGGCGAAGCGCTCCTTATTTATTTCAATTGCATTTCCTTAATCTTTTGCCTGAGATGATCCGGCCACCATGCACCACATTCATCAGAAACGACACAGGCAGCACACTTATCCAAATCATACACCATCATACCCTGAATGGGCGGGGAGTAGAGGTGGACGGTCACCAAGTCCTCCCCACTCCCTTTCTTCATTTTGTGAACACCTTTCTTCGGAGCATAAAAGAAAGAACCTTTCGAGTATTCACGGTCAAATATTTCCTGTGGGAGCTGGTTATCCTTTACTTCAAAGATTGTATTGACTGAAGTCCCGGTCATCACCTGGATCCACCCCTTTGAGTTTCCGTGATCATGCGGGGCACATTCCCTATTGGACCAATTCATCACGAGAAGCTCGACTGCTTCATTTTGATAAAGGAGCTTACGATAATATGGCTTTCCTTCCGGAGATTGCAAGTACGGCTGTAATTCCTCAAGAGTTAAATGAAGAGACTGCAAAACTTCTTTCATCTCATTCGTTGAAGGATTGGTCAATTCATCCAATGTATTCTTTATCCTTTCCTTTAAGGTCACGGCGGATCCCCCCTGATGTTATCGTTTCCTCCATAGAAACCGGTGGAGTACAGAAATCATCTGGCCATTCACAATGACAACTCCTATTATAATTATGACTCCACCCAGGATGCTTATGAAAACAATTTTCTCATGCAGGAGAAAGATTGCCGCAATGAGGGTAGTGACAGGCTCCAAATATAGAAACATCGACACCTTGGACGCATCCAATACCTCCAAAGATTTCGCCCAATACCAGTACGCGATACCTGAAACAAATATCCCGAGGAACATCAAGTGGGCCCACTCTACATTTGATAAAAGGGAAATCCTTTCCCAGCTGCGGTTTCGGATGAGGAATGGGATCGTCAAACTAAATCCAAGCAGGCTCATATAAAACGTGATGACGAGGGATGGCAGCTCGATGCGAAGCTTCTTCAGCAGCACGGAGTAGACGGCCCAGTTCAATGTACTCAGAATCATCAGGATATACCCGATATTGACAGCAAATCCAATAGACTGACCACTCCTCGCTGTCGTCACCATCAGCACACCTGTAATCGCGATGATCATTCCCAGCGCTTTAGGGAACGTCATTTTTTCATGCAAAAATATCATGGAGAGGATGACGGTGAACACAGGTGAAAAAGAAATCATCCACCCTGCAGAGGAAGCATCGATGGTCAGGAGGGCAGTCGCCTGGATGACCTGGTGAATGAAGACGCCGAGGACACCAAGTATGATTAAGTGAGGGATGTACTTGAGGGGGATGGTAAGCCGGTATCCTTTTAATAGTAAAAGCATGAGCAGAAACAGAGCTCCTATCGCAAAGCGCAGAACGAGGAGTGTATACGGATCAAGGGTATCCAGTACCGCTTTGGTGGATACGAAGGAAATTCCCCAGAAGCTGATGGACATTGTGGCATATAATGAGGCGGCAACCTTTGTTTTAGTTGGAATCATCGACGGGGCATCCTTTCTGGACATAGTTTCTTTCTATCAAGGTATGCTCGTCCAGGGGAAAGATGTGCAGGGGTTTGGGGTGTTTTAAAATAAGTTGGTTGGTTTTGTAAATATGGTTAGTAGTTTTTTAAAAAACAGGTATCAGTTCAGGTATGGGCATTTAGTCAGATAATATGAAAGCATGCACCTATCGGCTAAGGAATATGGTAAGCACTCGAGCTGATAAATAAACGGAGAAATTCCGCTTATTTTAAAATTTCTATTTAAATTGGCTGAAATAGACGGAAAGATTCCGCCTATTCATTCGAAAAGTACAAAAATGGTTGGTTTTTCTTGCGATAAGCGGAAAAACTCCGCCTATTTGCCTCCCAAACAAGTTATATTCTGAATGTAACCGGAAAATCTCCGCTTATCATTGCTGGTTTTTCTACAAAGGGCAAGACGTCTCAAGATACATAAATGTTTAACTAAACCTAAAAAAAGAAACTCGCCAATGAGGCGAGTTCTACTTTTACAAATCCTATAATGATTAGTATTACTACAACTGTGATTTCGGTACATATTTTTTATATTAGCACCTCATTTAGATTCCGATTGTGGAGCTTCTTCTCTTTATTTATGAGCTACCCTCTCACCAAACTGAGGCAAATACTCTTTATGAACCTCAAACATTTCACCCAACAGCTGTTTCGCCTTCACATCACTCGACACCAACGGATTGATTGTCATGGCAAGCAGTGCTTTCTCATAGGAACCGGTTACGGATGCTTCTGCAGCCACCCGCTCAAAGGATTTAATCTGCTGGACAAGCCCACTGACTGAAACGGGCAACTCTCCTACTGCAATCGGCTTCGGTCCAGATTTAGTCACGACGCAGTTCACTTCCACGGCAGATTCCCATGGCAGATCACTGATCGCCCCATCATTGCGGACATTCAAAGTCTGGATATCCCCGCGGTCGTTATGGATGGACGATATGAGGTTGCATGCTGCATCGCTGTAATAAGCTCCTCCACGCTCTTCAAGTTGCGGAGGCTTAACGGATAAGCTTTCATCCTTGTACAGATCGAACAGCTCATTCTCCAATTTCTGAACAACTTCCGCACGGGTCGTACCCGTCTTGAATTCTTCTAGCTGCTTTTCTAAAATATCACTCGTTTTATAGAAGTAGCGGTGATACGGGCAAGGGACGACTCCCAGACTCCTGATGAATTCAGGCTCCCACGGAAGTGGCGCAATATTCCTCATGCTGACCTGCCTCTCTGGGTCACTCATGATTTCCAGTACTTCCCCTAATACAGATTCTCCGTCCACGAGAACATCCAATCCATATACCATATGATTCAGTCCGGCAAACTTGATATGAAGGCGTTCAACCTCGACACCTAGAAGTTTCGCCAGGGTTATCCTCGTATTGATGGGAAGATTGCAAACGCCGACAACCTTTGGGTGCGATCCATAACGAAGCAACGCTTCTGTCACCATGCCTGCTGGGTTCGTGAAATTGATCAGCCAGGCATCGGGGCACAGTTCCTGCACCTCCTCAGAGATTTCCAAAAGGACAGGAATCGTTCTCATTCCCTTAAAGAGTCCGCCAGCCCCATTCGTTTCCTGACCGATCATTCCGTATTTAATCGGCAGACGCTCGTCCAGAATCCGGGCTTTCAGCTGTCCGACACGCATTTGGGTCGTGACATAGTCTGCCCCTCTCAATGCCTCTTTCCGGTCCAATGTCAGATGGATCTCCATAGGGACCCCTGATCTTTCCACCATCCTTTTCGCTAAGTTCCCGACGATATCCAGCTTCTCTCTTCCAGCCTCAATATCCACCAGCCACAGCTCACGAACCGGCAGTTCATCATACCGCTTGATCAATCCCTCAACAAACTCAGGAGTATAGCTCGAACCCCCGCCAATCGTCACGACCTTGATTCCATTTCCCATCCTGTACGCCCCCTGTTATCTGGCCACAAAAGCCAGTATGAAACTTATGACAAAGCTGACTACTACGGCTAAAAACATCCGCTTCTTTTTAACAGATGCATCTTCTACCGGCCCTTCAATCTTCAATAGAATAACCGAGAGCCCGATCGAAGCTGAAATGCCAGTAGCCAAAAACACGCTCCATTCCTTTGCAAGCCCCGTGCTCATCAATGGCTTTGAAAGAAGTAAGAGTCCGATAGATACCGAGATTAATAATACAAATACACTTCTAAAACCGATTCTCTTTGGCACAACGGTTTCTGTCATGTCCATCACTCCTGACCTAGTAAAGAAGTGGGAATCCTAGGACCCCCACTTCTGTTACTTATTATAGTAGAATGCCTGGCGGGTCTGGGTAAAGCCCCTCCGCTTTTCTTTGTCCAGCTGCGGCGGTTAGTCCCTCGAGGTCATAAGTCAATCCCCCCAAAAAGGCAAAGAACGCCTTTCCGGCGGGCTCGCCTTATGCTTGTCGGGCCTGCCCAATCCGCCTCCGCTTTTCTTTGTCCAGCTGCGGGGCTTAGAGGCTCGAGGTCATAAGCTATTCCGTCAAGAAGGTTAAAGAGCAACCTTCATGCCGGCTTAGCTTATGCTTGTCGCCTCTCATCAAAGCCCCTCCGCTTTTCTACGCCGCTTGTTGATCGCTTTCTTCCATTTTTAACATTTTCTTGTCGTACATTTTTAAGAATGGGAAGTAGATTGAGAACGAGATTCCGATGTTGATAAGAACCATGACGATCGCTCTCCAGTCACCACCTGTTGCCAGGTACGCTCCGATTGGTGCCGGAAGTGTCCAAGGCGGCATGATATAGGTTGGTGATACTAACCCGATGCTTGTTGCCACGTAAGATATCGTTGCTGTAATCAGTGGAACCGTGATGAAAGGAATGATCAGGATCGGATTCAATACAATGGGAGCACCAAAAATGACAGGCTCATTGATATTGAAAAGACCCGGTACAAGACATGTCTTCCCTAATGCTTTTAAATATTTGGAACGGGAGAAGAACACCATCGCAAGAACCAATCCAAGCGTCGCACCTGATCCACCGATCCAGATGAACCATTGATAGAACGTTTCGGGAGCGATATGTGGAATGGTGCCGCCGCTGGCAACAGCATCCGCATTGTTTACAAGGAATACTTCCCAAAGGGGACGTGCTACTGTTCCTACGACAGATACACCGTGAATCCCGAATGACCAGAAGAAATCGATCAGGAAGACCGGTACCAACACACCAAAAATGCTGTCCCCTGCCGTAACCAATGGAGCAACGGCCACACCGACTAAATGATGCAAATCAACTCCGGCTAAAACCGTTACGGAAGATACTAATAAAATGACAATTGCTACAGGTATAAGTGCTTCAAAGCTTCGTGAAACGGATGCCGGTACTTGCTCAGGCATTTTGATCGTGATGTTCTTCGTTTTACAGAATCTGAGGATTTCGACTGCAAGGATCGAGACGACCATGGCGACGAATAATCCGTGACCTCCAAGGTTGGTCATCGGAAGGACCCAGCCTTCTCCGTCCATGACTTTCGGTGTGATCGTCAATAATAGTGCGGCGACTGAAATTTGTGCACCGGATAAAGGATCCAGTTTATAGCTTTTTGAGAGATTGTATCCGATCCCAAAGGCTATATAGAGCGACATGATGAACATGGTCAGCCGGTACGGAATCAGGATCTCAACGATGTTGTCAGCGGCCCACTGCTTGATGTCACCGAATACACCGGCGTCCGGCAGTGGCGGGAACGCTAAAATCAGGAAGAATGAACCAACGATAATAAATGGCAGTGCTGAAATAACCCCATCCCGGATTGCTTGCAAATGCCTTTGTTCTGAGAGTCTGGCCATCGGACCTGACAGATTGTTCTCCAGAAAGTTCACAAACTTTTGCATGTTACTACCCCCTTGTTTCCTATTTAATTAGTTGGTTAATTCTTTTACTGTTTTCAGTAAAGTCGGACCACCAAGTGGTGTATAAGCCTGCGGAGGTATCGGCCCGCAAGGAACATTCGCTTCATCGGCGGCTTTCTTCACTTGGTCAAAACGGTGTCTGATCTGAGGTGCTACCATACAGACATCCCACCCCTTTGAGATCTCTTCGGATACTTCCCCTGTTCCGATGGCGTGCACTTCCATCTCGATTCCCTCTTTTGTTCCCTCTTTCTTCAGGGCATTGACGACGATGGCACTGGACATACCTCCAGAACATACAAATAATACTTTCATCCCTAATCCTCCTCCTCTTTCATTCGTTGAACCACTTCATGCGTATGAATAATTTGCTCGTAAACGCCATGTCCTTTTTTCATGCATAATGCCACGAATAAAGCGTCGATCACGACGAGTTGAGCAATTCTTGCCGTCATGGTACCGATTCGGATATTGTGTTCCTCTTCGGAAATAGTCAATACGATATCGGCGAGCTTTCTTGCCGGTGATTTCCCGTGCTGGGTAAGGAGTACGATGGTGGCTCCTTTTTCCTGTGCGACATTCATCAGTTTCAAAATTTCTTTTGTCTGCCCTGAAGTCGATACGACGAACAAAACGTCTCTCTCTGTTAAGTTTGCTGCCATCATCATCTGGACATGGATGTCACTTGCCTGAAACGCCAGGTAGTTCAGCCTCAACAATTTTTGTGTGAAATCTTCTGCTACGACAGCGGAACCGCCGACTCCATACAGATAGACTCTTTCTGCCTCGTGAAACGCGTTCACTGCCCGATCCAGCTCATCGATGGAAAAAAGCTTCTCCGTATTCTTGATCGCTTGATACGTGTTGACCAATACTTTATTGAAGACCGTTTCAAGATTATCTTCAAAATGAAGAAGCGTATTGATGTCATGACTTTTCGTTTCTTCGATGTTCGTGCTTTTGGCAAGCTCGATTTTCAAGCCGCTGAAGCTATTGATCCCGATTCGTTTGCAGAACCGGATGATGGCTGCTTCACTGCTGCCGCATGATTGTGAAAGTTGCTTCGTCGTCATTTCCATCACTTTCTCCGGAAACTCCAGCACGTATTGAGCAACTGCTATTTCTGATGGTGTGTAGCTTTCCATCTGACTTTTGATGTGCTTTAAAACCTGAAATTCTGTCATAGTCACCTCCAAAAAAATGATTGTCTTGAAAAGGCTTTCAGTTTAATATGATTATATGCGATAATGAAATTAAATTTCAATATTATTTTAAAATATTTAAATTTTTATTTTACTATTTTTGTAGAAAAAAGTTCTAAAAAGGGTTAGGGAGGAATAGACAATGGCAGAAGTTCGCAACGTAGAAATGGAGATTTTTGAAATTATATCGAATGGCGGAAATGCGAAGAGTACGGCTTATGAAGCCCTTGCAAAAGCACATGAAGGAAAGTTCGATGAAGCGGAAGAAATGGTGAAAACAGCCCATGAAGAACTGAATAAAGCACACAAGACACAAACTAGCCTGATCCAGGCAGAAATCAACGGGGAAGAATTTGAAAAATCTCTTCTCATGATCCATGCACAGGACCACTTGATGACCTCAATCAGTGAAATCTCATTAATAGAGCAGATGATCCCGATGTTGAAGAGAATCCAAACCCTTGAAAGCAAATCGAATTAAGGAGGCATCACGATGAGTAAAAAACTTGGCGTTTCAATCTACCCAAACCATTCTACCACAGAAAAAGATAAAGAATATTTGGCACTTGCTGCTTCTTATGGATTTAAGCGTGTATTTACCTGTTTATTATCCGTTGATGGGGACAAGGACGGGATCATCTCGAACTTCAAAGAAACGATTAAATTTGCCCGGGAGAAGAACATGGAAGTCATTGCTGACATCAGTCCACGTATCTTTAAAGAGCTCGATATCTCTTATGATGACCTGTCCTTCTTTGCTGATCTCGGTGCTAATGGTATCCGCCTTGACCTTGGGTATACAGGTCATGAAGAATCGATGATGTCTTACAACCCTTATGATTTGAAGATTGAACTGAATATGAGTAACGCTACGAAATACATCGACAATATCATGACATACCAACCCAATAAGGATCAGTTATTAGGTTGCCATAATTTCTATCCTCACCGATATTCCGGTTTATCTTATCCATTCTTTATTGAATGCAGCCAAAAATTTAAAGACTTTGGGATGAGAACTGCTGCATTTGTCTCTTCTTCTGATGCGACATTCGGTCCCTGGCCGGTCACGGAAGGCCTTCCTACATTAGAAATGCATCGTACCCTTCCAATCGATGTCCAGGCAAAACATCTTTTTGCCACCGGGTTGATTGATGACGTCATCATCAGCAACGCTTATGCATCTGAACGTGAAATGCAGCTCCTTAGCACACTGAACACTTCCAAGCTAACATTTACGGTCGAAACCTATGAAACGACCACCGATTTAGAAAAAACGATTATCTTTGAAGAACCTCACTTTTACCGGGGAGACGTATCGGATTATATGATCCGTTCCACTCAAAGCAGAGTCAAATATAGAGGACGAGAATTCGCTCCTCATAACACGAGAGAGATCAAACGCGGGGACATCATCATTGAAAATGATTTGTACGCCCAATATGCGGGAGAACTTCAGATCGCTCTTCAGGATATGGAGAATTCCGGGAAAACAAATGTAGTGGGACGGATCCGTGAAGAAGAAATCTTCCTATTGGATTATTTGAAGCCGTGGAGCAAATTTGCCTTTCAGTCAGGAAAGGTTTCTATAGATGGCTAGAGTGATAGGCATCGATGCAGGAGGTACGAAAGTTCAGGGACTTGTTCTTGATATGAAGAAGAATATCCTGTTCCAAAGCTTATCTGGCCACGGTAACCCGTCTGTTTCGTATGAGGAAGCGTTGAGAAATCTATCCTCTGTTGTTCAACAATGTCTGGATCAGACGGGCGTTTCCCATATAGTGATCGGGATGGCTGGAGGGGGATCGGGGGACCTCTCTCAAAGTATCAAATCGGAACTGGAACGCATGACTTCTTTACCCATCATTCTATTAAATGATGCCACTCTTGCTTACTTCAGTTTGATTGGAAATCGGAATGGTGTCATGACGATTGCGGGAACAGGATCGATTTGTTACGGAAGAAACGGAAATCGGGAAGGAACAACCGGTGGATGGGGGCACTTACTTGGGGATGAAGGAAGTGCCTATCACCTCGCCATCCAGGCAAGTAAACAGATTGTAGAGGAATTGGACTACGGCATTCCCCTCTCTCCCCTCTCCCGCAGCCTTCTGAACGAAATCAACGCAAGTGATGCCAAAGGATTAAAGGGGTTCATCTACGCTTCTACCAAAGGCGAAATTGCCCAGCTCGCGAAAGTGATCCATAAGGAAGCAGAAGCCCACGATAAAAGTGCGCTTCATTTATTAAAAACCGCCGGCGAACAGCTTGCCAGGCAAGCGATCGCCTTGATCGAGAAGTTACAGATTGAGTCTAAACCGGTCATTGCTTTAAAAGGCAGTGTCCTTGAGCAGAATCCGGTTGTGCAATCTATTTTTAAAGAAACGATCGAAAGACGTTTTAACGATACAACCTTTATCGTCGATTCCACATCCCCTGCGACAGGTGCGGTGGATGTGGTTGAAGCCATACAGGCAGGGAGGTATAGATGTGAGTAAGCGTTTAGCAGTAGGATTAATGTCTGGTACGTCTGTTGACGGAGTGGATGCAGCCCTTGTTTCCATTGAGGGAGCCGGTACGGATACGGTGGTGGAGCTGGTTCATTATTCAACCGCCCCCTTCCCTCAGCAGGTAAAAAAGAAAATATTTGATGTGATGAGTCCGACCGACTCCTCTACTCCCCTCCTATCAAGTCTTCACTTTGAATTAGGGGAGGTTTATGCAGATGCCGTGTTGAAGGTGTGTCAGGAAGCAACCATTTCAGTTGAAGACCTCAGCTTTATCGGCTCCCATGGCCAAACGGTCTATCATCAGCCGTTCAACACGGAGGATTCGGTGGCTTGCACCCTTCAAATCGGGGAACCGAGCGTGATTGCCTATAGGACCAATACACAGGTCGTGTCCAATTTCCGTTCCATGGATATGGCGGCAGGAGGTGAAGGTGCTCCCCTCGTCCCGTATACAGAGTTTCTCCTTTACCGACGAAAGGACGAAGGCAGACTACTCCAGAATATCGGAGGGATAGGGAATGTGACGGTCTTACCGGAAGATTGTTCTCTTGATGACGTGTTCGCGTTCGATACAGGCCCTGGAAATATGGTGATGGATGGACTTTGTGAGAAGCTATTCGGCTTGTCTTATGACGAAGATGGAACGATTGCAGCCAAAGGCACTATACATCCGGAAGCCGCAAGGGCATGGATGGAATGGGAAAAGGAATTTTTCAAGAAAGCACCGCCTAAATCCACAGGGCGGGAACTGTTTGGCGAGGTATTCGTGAACCGGATCCTTCAGGAATATGGCGATCTATCGAAAGAAGATCTGATAGCGACGGCCACCTACTTTACCGCTCTTTCGATTTCGGATGCGTATAAGACGTTCATCTTCCCAGAACACCCCATCAAAGAGGTGATCATCGGCGGCGGGGGAAGTTATAACGGGACGCTTCTCCACATGATGCTGGAACTTCTCCCTGAAGTGACGATCATCACCCAGGAAGAAATCGGGTACTCCTCAGATGCCAAGGAAGCGATCGCCTTTGCCTTATTGGCCAACGAAACCCTGCATGGCAATTCGAGCAACGTCCCAGGAGCAACCGGCGCGAAAAAACCCGTCATCCTCGGATCCATCACCCCCTGCCCTATCAAAAAATAAACTATTATCTTGAGGGACGGACCTTGATCTTGAGTCGGGTACCGTCTCTCTAGTCTTTTTCGGAAAGAATTGAAAAACATGTAAAAAAAGGTGGAAATTAGAATGATCACTTCAGATATTAAAAAGAAGTTCATTGGAATCGTCGGCGAAGACAATTACCGTGATACTCCTGCTGAGAAGCTTGTGTATTCCTATGATGCAACACCCAATTACCAATCCATGCCCGATGCGGTCATCGTTCCGCGTTCCACAAACGAAGTAGCGGAAATCGTGAAAATCTGTCATGAGCACGGCATCCCCATTGTCCCGAGAGGATCCGGAACGAATCTTTGCGCGGGAACATGCCCTACTGAAGGTGGTCTTGTCCTTCTTTTCACCCATATGAACAACATACTCGAATTGGATGAAGAAAACTTAACGATCACCGTCCAGCCTGGTGTGGTGACCCTGGATCTGATTCACGCCGTTGAAGCCAAGGGACTATTCTATCCACCGGATCCGAGTTCTATGAAAATCTCCACGATCGGTGGGAATATCAATGAAAATTCAGGTGGACTGAGGGGATTGAAATATGGTGTTACACGTGATTATGTACTCGCCCTTGAAGCGGTCCTTCCCAATGGAGATATCATCCGTACCGGGGGAAAACTTGCGAAAGACGTAGCAGGATATGACTTGACCCGGCTGTTTGTCGGCTCAGAAGGAACACTTTGTGTCATCACCGAAGCAACATTAAAGCTCGTTCCCATGCCGGAAGCCAAACAGACGATGCTTGCCCTATATCAGGATATAGAAGCAGCGGCAAAAAGTGTGTCGAACATCATTTCCAATCGGATCATTCCGACGACCCTTGAGTTCTTAGATCAACCTACATTGGAAGTCGTTGAGGACTTTGCCAAGATCGGTCTGCCAACGGACGTAAAAGCCGTCCTCCTGATTGAACAGGATGGCCCTCCGGAAGTCGTCGCACGTGATATGAAACGGATGGAAGAAGTATGTTTGCAGAATGACGCGGTATCCGTCCAACTGGCAAAAACCGAAATCGAAGCGGATGCTCTTCGCACCGCCAGACGTTCTGCCCTATCGGCTCTTGCCCGCCTCAAACCGACAACGATTTTGGAAGATGCGACGGTCCCCCGCTCAGAAATTGCGAAGATGGTGAAAGCGATCAATGATATAGCAGAGCGACACGGGGTAAAGATCTGTACCTTTGGACATGCAGGGGACGGAAACCTTCACCCGACCGTTGCGACAGACACCAGGGACCGTGATGAAATGGAGCGGGTTGAAGCGGCCTTTGAAGAAATCTTCGCCCACGCTATTGAATTGGGCGGTACCATTACCGGAGAACACGGTGTCGGTATGATGAAAGCCCCTTACCTCGAATGGAAACTTGGTGCTGAAGGAATCAACGCCATGAAGATGATTAAACAATCTTTCGACCCGAACAATATTATGAATCCCAATAAGGTATTTGCCAAAGAATCAAGAAAACGTGTGGTGATTTCACGATGACAACAGTCCAGGAAAAGCAAAAGATACAACAACAATTCAAGACCCGTATGAATGAAGATGAACTATTGAATTGCATGAGATGCGGGTTCTGTCTTCCCTCCTGCCCTACCTATATCGAATCGGGATTCAAGGAATCCCACTCCCCCCGTGGACGAATCGCCTTGATGAAGGCAGTCGTCGATGGGGTCATCGAACCTGATGAAGAAGTCGAGCGTACTCTCGATCTGTGTCTCGGTTGCAGGGCCTGTGAACCGGTATGTCCTTCTGGCGTCAATTACGGGCATTTACTGGAGGAAGCGCGGGATATCATCAATCAAAATAAAAAACATTCCTTCCCAGTCCGGGTTGTTAGAAAGACCGTATTCGAAGGATTATTCCCTCATCCAGATAGAATGAGAATGGTCACGAACCTTCTCGGGATATACCAACGGTCCGGATTGCAAAAAGCCTTTTACACGACTGGCGTGATGAAGCTGTTCCCTGAAAGTATGGCAACCATGGAACGTGTACTCCCACAAGTACCAAGACTGAAAGAGATGAAGAATCGCCCAACTGCCCTTACGTCAATAGGGGCGGTTCGGAAAAACGTCGCTTTCTTCTCCGGTTGCTTGATGGATACAATGTTTCTGGAAACGAATAATGCCACAACCAAGTTGCTCCAGCTGGCAGGCTGTGACATCGTGATTCCAAAGGCGCAAACCTGCTGTGGGGCCTTGCATGGACACAGTGGTGAAAAGGATGCTGCAAAGGAATTGGCCAGGCGAAACATCGAGGCATTTGAAGAAGCCGAGATTGATTACATCATCACCAATGCCGGAGGATGCGGAGCCTTCCTCGTCGATTATGATCACTTACTGAAAGATGATCCAGAGTGGAAAGAACGTGCTGTCTCATTTAAAAATAAGATCAGGGACATCTCTTCGATTTTGGTTGAATTAGAGTTCCATAAAGCGGAATTGAATGTTTCACCTCAGCGAATCACGTACCAGGATTCCTGTCATCTTCGAAACGTGCAGAGAACATTCATGGAACCAAGACTCCTCCTTCAATCCGTGGAAGGAGCCGATTACGTTGAGATGAAACAGGCCGACCACTGCTGTGGATCTGCGGGCATCTACAATATCGTCGAATCCGACATGTCCATGAAGATCCTCGATCACAAAATGGATAACGTCGAAAACACCCGGGCCACCACCATCATCACATCAAACCCGGGCTGTCTCCTCCAAATGAAACTCGGCATCGAACGAGAAGGCCTGTCTGACACCATGCGGGCCATCCACATCGTCGACTTCCTATTGGAAGCAGTCGAATAAGAGGGACGGACCTCTCAAGCCATCCTTTTGCCTCTGGCAAAAGGATGGTTGGAGGTCCGTCCCTCCTTTATTGATTTCTTCTCTTAAAGAATAAAAAGTAGACGAGGAAAGACAGGACAATTCCATAGGTTGCAAGCAGTGAGAGTGCATTGGCGGCGCTGGTTGTGAGCCAGATGATGATAGTGGAGATGGCAACGAGCACGGCGCTTATTGAAATGAGTTTGTTCATGAGAAGCCTCCCTTTGGTAAGGATGGATTATATGGTTATTTACGTTTCAGATGGGGGAATGGTTTCTTTTTCTTTATTGGAGATTGAAATTTTTGTACCAGGTACAATTTCTGACTTTTCTACCTGGTACACTCACTTTAGTTACAAGATCACCAAAAAAGACGAACCCTTATGAAAGGTCCGTCCCTCAACTATTCTTCTTATACACCGACCGCTTCTTTGGTGGTGATGTCGATGGCCTCTGTCATGATTTGAATCATTTTCGCAAGTTCCGCTTCGGTTGTGGCAAGTGGCGGCATGAAGACGATGGTATCACCTATCGGACGGGTCAGCATGCCCAGCTCCCGCATTTTGATCGTCGTCCAATAGCCGATTCTGTCTGCCCATGGAAATGGGGTTTTCGATATTTTGTCTTGAACGAGTTCGATTCCGCAGATCATCCCAAGCTGCCTGATACTGCTAACATGGGGATGTTCGTTCAATGGTGCCAATAAAGAGTGGATGATTTCTGTTTTGTCCTGTACCTTCCCTATCAGACCATCTCTTTCATAGATTTCCAGATTCGCCAATGCCGCAGCACAACCAAGTTGATTTCCTGTATACGAATGCCCGTGGAAGAAAGTCTTCAGTGATGTGTAATCATCATAGAACGCTTCGTAGATTTCTTCTGTTGTGAGGGTGGCGGCGATGGGAAGATATCCCCCTGTGATCCCTTTCGCCACTGTCATGATGTCGGGCTGCACATGTTCATGCTCGACAGCAAACATTTTCCCGGTACGCCCGAAGCCGGTCGCTACTTCATCCACTATAAGAAGAATCTCATATTTGCGGCAAAGTTGTTCAACCCCCTTAAAGTAGCCCGCGGGCATAATATTCATGCCTCCTGCTCCCTGTATCAACGATTCCACTGTCATACCGGCAATTTCATGATGATGTTTTTGAAAGATCGCCTCCAAATCAAGAAGTGCCCGCTCCCTAATCTCACCTTCATCCGTTAAATCGGGGTGATGAACCACATCGGGGAAAGGAGCTACAAGAGAATCAAACATAAGTGTTTTGTATACACGATGAAAAATATCTACTTTCCCCACACTGATTGCACCTACTGTATCACCGTGGTACGCATTTTGAAGCGTGATAAACTTCTGCTTTTCAGGTCTGCCTTTATTTTGCCAATATTGATAAGCCATTTTAATGGCGATTTCAACCGAAGTAGCGCCACTGTCTGAATAAAACACTCTCTTTAATCTTTCCGGCGAAAGTGATACCAGCTTTTCTGCCAATAATATGGAGGGTACATTCGTTGCACCGAGCAAGGTGGAGTGAGAAATTTTATCGAGCTGATCCTTGATGGCCTGATTGATTTCCTCATTGCGATGGCCGTGTACATTGAGCCAAAGAGACGAATAACCGTCAAGATATTCACGCCCGTAGATGTCCCGTAAATATACACCCTCCCCGCTTTCAATCACTAATGGGTTCTCATCGTAATCCTTCATTTGCGTAAATGGCAGCCACATATACTGACTGCTTTTATCGATTAACTGTTGCTGATTCACTTTGAACAACCTCCCTCAACACTTCCATTTTCCAATTTCCGAATAGGTCTTGCATATTTACTTCATTTAAAGCTTCTTGTGTTATGTAAGGCAGAGAGCCGATTACAGGTACTTCAGTCAACTTTTCTATCATCCGTTTATTATCCCGTTCGATTTCCTCCATCTCATTTGGAGAAGTTTGATTCAGGACAATCCCTGCAATTCGAATTTTTCGCTGTTTCAACGCCATCACGGACAGAACCGTATGATTGATGGTACCGAGGCCCGCACGTGCAACCAGAATGACTGGCAGGGACACTCTATCAATCAAATCCAAAATGGTTTCCTCTTCGTTCAAAGGAACGATCAAGCCTCCCGCCCCTTCTATAAGAAGGAGTTCATGGGCGTTTCGTAACTTCTTCACCTGCTCTACAATCGGCTCAAGCTCGATCGACACACCGTCGATTGATGCGGCCAGATGAGGAGAGCTTGGTGTTTCCAATACGTATGTATTTGCATCCCTTCCAAAAGTGCGTTTCGTAACCTTTTCATAGAATTCCGTATCAGGTGCAACCAATCTATTATTCTTCCTTATCGCCCCACTTTGCACAGGCTTATAGGGAAATACATCGATGCCTACATCCAGGAAACACTTTGCCAATAGCCCGGTGGTTAACGTCTTACCTATCTCTGTATCGGTTCCGGTGATAAAAAAACCTTTCAATTTTTCTCCCCCCTTTTTATGTTAACCATATTTACAAATAGGTTAACATTTAAGATAATATCAATCATACCACAGTTTTTAGGAGGAGAAAATGCAAATGGGAAAAACCAGGGAATTAGTCTTATGCGGCCTTTTTGCCGCCTTAATGGCAGTGGGAGCGAATGTATCCCCATTTTTAATGATCGGTGGGGTTCCAGTGACCCTTCAGCTCATGTTTGCCATCATTGCCGGAGGGATGCTCGGAAGCAGGGTCGGAGCGAAAGCGATGCTTTTGTATGTATCACTTGGATTGATCGGGGCCCCGGTCTTTGCCCAGTTTAAAGGAGGTCCTGCAAGCATCCTCAGTCCTACCTTTGGATTTGTTTTATCTTTTATAGCGGTTGCGTTCATCGTGGGATTGATTTTGACAAAGATCCGTTCATTTTCAGGATACGTTATCGCCGGGGTATCTGCCTTATTGTTCAATTACATAATCGGTACGAACTTCATGTATCTGGCACTTACTTTCTGGGCAGATGCACCGAATGGATTCAGCTACGGTGTTGCCTGGGGTTGGATGGTGGCGTATCTCCCGCTGGATATCATCGTCACCGTTGTTTCCATGGTGGCTGTTCATAGATTGTCTAAACTGGCACCTGTCAGGAAGGTTCTTGTTGCGTTTCATAAGTAGATTGAGAGAGTGGATGGTTTAAAATAGTTCAGCTGCTGATTTCTCCTGGATATTCAGCAGCTGAATGTTTTAGATAAATTAGCTGCTGACTTTTCTTTATTTTTCAGCAGGTGAATGATCCTCTCTGATTCAGCTGCTTTCTTTCCCCAAATATTCAACAGCTCAATATGAACATAACCATAACAACAAAAAAACACCAGACACCCCAAAAGGCATCTGATGTTTCCTACACTTATTGACTGGCAACCTCATAAATCTTCAAATTCCCGTAAATCAACCGCAAATCAGGAACCTTCACATCATGACTTTCTGCAGTCCTCAACAAATAACCGTATAAATGATCTGCCTCAACTGAAAGATTTTTCTCCATATCACGCTGGAGAGAAGACTTCATGCTGTAACCCATTCCCTTGATTTTGTCGAAGAGGGCTTCTTCGATATTCTCAGAAAGGGGAGCATCCAATTTCCTCATGACCGTTGCTGCCTGAGAAAGGACCGCCTTGATCTTATCCGCTCCCTCATCCATCTCCCTGATTGGACCAATCGGTGCACGATAAAGGGATGTGACACCTGACAAGGTCGTGATGAAGAGATATTTATGCCACATTTCCTGTGTGATGGTGTCGGATAAACGGAAGTTCGCTTTCGTTCCTGAGAAGGCTTGTTCTAGCTTCGTGATTCTTTCTGTCCGCTCCCCGTCCCTTTCCCCGAACACCAGGTCATGGATCGGACTGGTCTGAAGGACCTTCCCAGTACCATCAAGAGTCGATTCAACGAAGCACAACCCGCCTATCAGTTTTTCTTCCCCGAAGGCTTCGATCAGGTCGTCCACGTGGGACATCCCATTCAACAACGGAAGGATCATCGTGTCTTCGCCAACATAAGGCGATAGACTTTCAATCGCTCCTTTCAGATGATAGGCCTTGGTAGACAAGATGACGGCATCAAATGGTTCTGCTTTCTCACCTGTTTTAATGGTTTTCGGCTGACTGTGAAAATCACCGTGGACGCTTTCGATTTGCAACCCATGTTCTCTCAGCTGATGTTCCCTTCTTTCCCGGACAAGAAATGTGACGTCCTCACCCTTCTCGATCAATCTGCCTCCGAAATAACCACCGACGGCACCTGCACCGACAATCAATATTCTCATTTTCATCCGCCTCCCTCTCTATTTCATTCTTCCACTTCATTCTCCGACATGAAAGCGGATAAATCAAAAATCCTGATTAATACACAACCCGTACACCAGAAATCGCTCATATTCATTGCTCTCATACTCCCCCGTTAAAGGAACCTCTTTTCGCAGCTGGAATAGCGGGTGATCATTTAAGTAATGAATATAGTCATCTGAGCTGTAATACAAAAGGATATCAATGTCACGTGGAAAGGATTCGACTGAAAAGAGAATGTTATTGATGACTTTCATAAAGACTTGTACAGAAAACGGGTTAAAAAAATAGAAACGATTATCGTTTGGTTGGATATCATATTCTTCTGCCAGACAATGGTGGAATGTTATCGCGCCCGTTCTGAATTTCACTTTTTCCCGGTAGGCATCGAGATTTTTCATGCTGTCTTCGTAGAATTCATCGTTCATTTCCACCCCGACCACCGACGAATTGAAGTGATGATGGATGAAGAAGTTCAGTCTTCCTTTGCCACAACCGAAATCCACCACCCGGTCACTGCTTTTCAGCTCATAATGTTGAAACAATTCCTGGAGTGCCTCGTAGGGAGTCGGCTCGTAACGATGATAATGAAAGGATCTATGAAATCCTATTTGCCGGTCTCCGGTTTTTATATTCAATAATGTATCATAGTCATAATCTTTCATTTTGCTCTCCTTATGGAACCCGCCGTATATTCTTCCATCGTACCACGATTTCCCACTTCTTTCAGACAAAAAAAAAGCAAACCCCTATAAAATAAGTAGTTCAGATAACGTGGAGAAAACTTAAAATCACTGCCCTAAAAACATACGTTTTTGGAACTAAAATAACAAGTGAATTAACAATACAATTAACACAACAAAAAAGGCTTGGGATATCCCAAGCTTTTTGTTATTGAATGTGTTGTTCTTATTCAATTAAAGCCCCCGATAGCAGAAGATTAATTAAAACCTTCTTCTGCTTTTTCTTTTGCATATAAACCAGCTTTAACCAAGCCAATAGCTATAAGAGATAAAATTGCATTAAACCCAATTGAAAACAAGGCTAAGTTTGGTACTTCGAATACGATAGAATATAAATATCCTGCAAGCATACTGATTAGTACAATAATTAAAAAGTGAATTCTTCTAATGAAAAATGCAACAATACCACTTAACAACATAACTAATGCTCCCATTACTAAAAAATGAAGACTGAAAACCAACAAGAACTCCATATTATCTTTCCCTCCTTTTGCCTTTGATTAATATTGGTGACGTACTCCATTAAACTGCCCTTTAACTTAATACCAATTATTTCAAATTCAAGCAGCTTACTCAAGAAAAATTTTGAAAACTAAAAAGAAGCTCATCCTGTTCTGGATAAGCCCCCTTTCGTATTATAAGGTCAGCCAGATATTTCTGGTTGACCATTTTTTATATCGATATATGATTAC